>DATAGR010000745.1:0-4074 GCA_036263575.1 Aquihabitans sp.
CGAGGACCAGCGAGTCTTCGTTGGCCGTCACGGTGAGGCTGCGGAACAGGCTGCGGTTGTCGCCCTCGAGGCCGAGCTCCTCGCGGACGGCGTCGCCGACGTCGTCGGACTTCACGAGGTCCTGCTCGGTGGCGATGTCGACCGGGTCGACGTCGCCGCCGCCCTCGAGGTCGTCGTCGAACGGCTGGACCTGCACGCGGGAGGTGGCGCTGTACTTCGGCGGGGCGCTGGAGAAGACGACGTAGCCGGCGATGAGCCCGAGGATCGCCGCGGCGAGCACGATCGCCGAGCGGCGACGCAGCAGCCCGAGCAGGTCGGTCAGGCGGAATCCGGATTCCAGTTCGGTCATGGGGTCCCTCGTGCAGGCGTGGCCGCGTGCGGTGCTCCTGCGGTTGATCGGCGGCGGATGCCGGACCACCAGGAATCCAGGCGCATCTCGGTGCGGAACCTCCACAACCCCGCCGCGTAGAGCGCGACGCCGATCGTACCGGCCGCCGCCAGGGCCATCGGGCCATCGCCGAGGGTGAGCCGGCAGGCGACACCGACGACGCCGACGGTGGCCAGCGTCAGTGCCACCGCGGTGGCGGCCGGTCGGCCGAGGGTGCGGACGCCGAGCGATCGGTTGGCCTGCCAGCCGGTGAGCGACTCCGTGGTGAGGATCGTGACGCCCCAGACCACGCCGGCCGCGGTGATGCCGTAGCGCTCGACGAAGAGGAGGTTGCCCGCGACGTTGACCGCCAGGACGACGAGCGTGTTCAGCATGGCCTGTCCACTCCGGCCGGCCATCAGGATGACGGCGCCGGTCGGCCCGAGCGGCGAGGTGACCAACATGGCGACGGCCAGGGCGACCAGCGCGCCCTTCGCCTCCACGACCTCGGGACCGAACACCTGGAGCAGCGGTCGCGGGAAGAGGGCGATCAGCAGGTAGGTGGGCCACATCAGCGCGACCTGCCAGCCGGCGACGGTCTGGACCAGCTGCGACGCCTCCCCGAGACGCCGGTTGGTGAGCAGGCCGCTGAGGCGCGGCGAGGTCACCTGCACGAGCGCGTCGGCGGCGAAGAGCCCCGGCAGCAGGTAGCGGGTGCCCGACGCGTAGATGCCCGCCGTGGTGGTGGAGAGCAGGGCGCCGACGAGGATCGTGTCGAACCAGTTCGTCACCACGGTGGACGCCTGGCCGACGGCGCGGGGCCCGGTGAAGGCCCAGAACTCGCGGGCGGATCGACGGTCCACGGCGCTGGCGGGGCGCCCGCTCGCCGCGGTGGCCCGCCGGACGCGCGTGGCGAGGGCACGGACCGACAGGACCAGGGCGACCACGTTGGTGGCGGCCCAGGTGGCGCCCACGCCTCGCGGGCCCATGCCGATCGCCGCCGCCGCCCCGGCCACGATCGGGATGGCCAGGGACCGGCCGATCTTCTCGATCGTCACCTGCGGGACCATCGTGTCGAAGCCGCGCGTGGCCTGCACCACGACGGTGTGGAGCGTCGCGAACGGCACGAACGGCGCCATCGTCCGGAGCACGGCGACGACGTCCGCGGTGCGCGGCCCGTCCGCGAAGAGGTCGGCGAGCCACGGTGCGCTGACCCACAGCGCCGCGGCGGCGACCAGGCTGATGAGGACCACGGGGACCAGCGCCACCCGGACGGTGGCCGGGATGTCCTGGGCCCGGTCGGTGGCCCGGAGGCGGCTGATGGTCCGGACCAGGCCGGTCGACGTCCCTGCGCCGGCGACGATCGTGAGGATGTTGAAGATGGCGATGGCCACCACGACCACGCCGGCGTCGCGGATGCCGAGCGACCGGTTCAGGACGATGAGCAGCACGAAGCCGGAGGCGCCGTAGACCAGGGCGCCGATCAGGTTGGCGGCGCCACCGCGCGCGACGCCGGCCGCGATGGCCGTGGTGTCGGGGCCGGCGGGCGCACCGGCCACCTCGCCGGTCGCCGCCACGTCAGATCCCCCGGCCCCTGCGGTTCAGCGCGCCCGAGATCCTGGCCGCCGGGACGCCGGCCACCACGGCCAGCGCCACGAGGGCGCGCGGCTCGCGCCGTGACCACCGGAGGGTGGTCGCGATCTGGCGGAGGGCGTCGAGCCGCCGGCCCTGGGCGGCGACGGCCACCGCGATCTGGCCCTCGACGCGAGCGCGCCCGCGCGGCTCGCGGTCGAAGCCGGGGTTGTCCCGCAGGACCTGCGACAGGGCCGCCTCCCAGTCGGGCCACTGGTCGCGGAAGTGCGACCGCACGATCCAGCGCATCTGCAGGAGCGGGTCGGGGTCGACGGGCACCGGCTCGTGGCGGGTCGCCCGCAGCATCCACTCGTAGTCCTCGGCGTAGCCGCCGGGGATGTCCTCGTCCAGGGGGCCGATGTCGTCCCAGAACGCGTCAGCCCGCACCACGGCCGTCCCCATGTAGGCCTCCATGCGGCGGGTGCGGAGCAGGTCGGCGTAGCGGAGGAGGCCGTCGACGCCTCGGCGCTCGATGGTGCGCCCGTCGATCAGGACCTCGAGGCCCGACGAGCAGGTGGCCGCGCCGGTGCGCTCGAGCAGCTCGAGCTGGCGGCGGGCCTTGGCGGGGAGCCACAGGTCGTCGTCGTCGCAGAAGCCGAGGACGGGCGCGGCGGCGGCGGCGGCGCCGCAGTTGCGGCTTCCGGGCAGGCCGGGCGTGCGGTCGTTGGCCAGGACCCGGACGGGGCGGTGGGGGTCGTCGACGGCGAGGTCCCACTCCGGCTCGGTCTTGTCCCACACCACGAGGGTCTCGATGGGCCCGGGGTGGTCCTGGGCCCGGATGGCCGCGATGGCCTCGCGCAGCTGCTGGGGACGGGCGTGGGTGGAGACCACCACGCTCAGGTCGAAGGGGGTCCCCGTGTTCGTCGCTGGGTTCCCGGTCGACACCGATGCTCCTCCGCGTTCCACTGGCACGCCCGACGGGCGCACGACCCTATCGGCGGCGGCGCCTGGCCCTGAAGGCACCCCCGTCCCGGGCCGGCGGCGTCCTGGGTCCCGACGCGGCGTCAGCCGGTGATGCGGGACGCGTAGCCGTAGCCGAGCCGGAGGTGGTCGACGAGCTGCTGCGGCGGGCGCGACCGCCACGTGGCGACGTCGGCGGCGGCGGGGGCGGTGCGCAAGAGGCCGAACCAGAGGGTGGTGACCCGCACGTCGGCGGCGAGGTGGCGGCGGGCCTCGGCGGACTGCGTGAGCCACACCATGACGTCGCCGCGGGTCGCGCCCCGTGCGAGGAGCGCGGTGTAGAAGGCGAGGTCGCCGGAGGTGGGCTCGCGGCCGTACGCCTGCCGGTGCAGCTGGGCGATGTAGGGCCGGTCGGCCAGCCCCGCCCAGCGCGGTGCGAAGAAGCTGGCCACCGCGGGCAGCGATGCGCCGCTGCGCAGGGAGCGGACCCACTGGTCGATGCCGGCGGTGGTCGGCGCCGCGCCGAGGCCGCCGAGGTGCAGCCGGCTGATCGCGCCGGCCGTGTCCTCCCAGGCCGGCGCCCCGGCCCGCGCCTGGACCACCGAGGCGGGCGCCGCGCCCGACGCGAGGGCCTGGTACGCCGCCGCCAGCTCGGGCCAGGTCGGGGGGCGCCCGTCGAAGTCGCGGTACTGCTGGACGGCGAACGCCAGGCCGTCCGGGTGGAAGGGACCGAACCGCCGCTGCTCGGCGATCCAGCCCGCGCTGGCCGTGAGCCGGCTGTAGACCCCGGGCTTGCCGGGCCGGCCGCAACCGTCGCCCCAGGACACCACGCCGATCTGCCGCCACCCGCCGGGCGCGGGGGCGAGGAGCGGCCCGCCGGAGTCGCCCTTGCAGGCGTCGCGCCCACCGGCGAGCGGACCGGCGCAGAGCATCGACGCGGCCCGGAACTCCAGGCCGCGCGTCGAGCCGGGGAGGGGCACCTCGGGGTACGCGGTGCGGCAGACGTCGTCGGGCTGGACGGGCACCGTCACGTACCGGGACGGCGTGCTGACGCCGTAGCGGACCTCCGACGTGGTGCCCCAGCCGACGGTGGTGGCCGACGTCCCGGGGTCGTCGAGCGCAGCGTCGGGCGCGGTGGGGGCGATGACGCCCACCTCGGGCGCGAGCGTCGGACG
>DATAGR010000746.1:0-2321 GCA_036263575.1 Aquihabitans sp.
CCTCGCCGCCCGGCGACCAGCGAGGCGCGTCGCCGCTCGTCGGCGGCGCCGAGCCCCAGGGCGCGGCGGGCGGCGGCGACACGACCGGTGGCGGAGGCGGGGCCGGCGACCAGGTCGAGGGCGCCGGCGGCGGCGGGGGCGGTGACCACGTCGCCGGACCGGGCGGCGGTGGCGGTGGCGGTGGCGGCGCGCTGCCGGGTGGGGTCCACGCGGTGGGGGCGGGGGGCGCCCAGCCGCCACCGGGCGGCGGTGGCGTGTAGAGGCCGCCGGGGCCCGGGCGAGGGGTCGTGTCGGCGACGAGGAACCAGATCAGGCCGCCGACCGCGAGCAGGAACCCGAGCCCGCCGCCGAGGACCCCCACCAGGCTGAGGGCGCCGCCGCCGACGAGGTTGCCGAGCTCGTCGGTGTCGACCTTGGGTCCCACGCCCACCGAGGTGGCGTCGGTGCCGCTCCCGGTGACGTCGATGCGGTAGCTGCCGGCGACCTCGACGGTGAAGGACTCGATGGCGTAGAGCTCGCCGAACGCCCCGGTCAGGAGCGACTCGACGCTCGGCTCGTAGAGCTGCACCGTCGCGCCCTGCGGGTCGGTGACGACGACGACCGGCTCGTCGATCCCGGTGTCGCGCGTCGTCCCCGGCGTCGTGTCGTCGGTGGTCACCGGGTCCGGTTGCGTGCGGCGGGGGAGCGAGCCCTCGCCGCCGAGGGCGAAGACGTCGTAGCGGCCGGGCTCCAGGTCGACCTCGCCGGAGCCCGGTACGCCGAGCTCGAGGAGGAGGCCGTTGCGCACCTCGTCGCCGCTGGTGTTCAGCTCCTCGGCGGCGTCGCCCACCCGGTTCGCCCCCGCGGTGGCGGCCAGCACGCCCGTGACGATGAGCACCAGGCCGAGGATCATCAGGACCTTGGAGCCGGTCGGCTTGCGGCGCGGTGCGGGCGGCGCCGCCCACGGGGTGGCCACCTACCGACCCCGGCGCCGGGCGGCCATGGCCCGGCGGGCGTCGAGGTCGGCGTCGCGCTCGGCGATGACCTGCCGCTTGTCGTAGTGCTTGCGGCCCCGGCCGAGGCCGATCTCCACCTTGGCCTTGCCGTCCTTGAAGTACAGCGACAGCGGCACGAGGCTCAGGTGCTCCTGGTCGACCCGCATGCGCATCTCGTCGAGCTCGTGGCGGTGGGCGAGGAGCTTGCGCGTGCGCGACAGCTCGTGGCCGCCCTGCGACGACGCGTTGGAGTAGGCGTTGATGTGGAGCCCGACGAGGTAGAGCTCGCGCCCGGTGAAGCGGCCGAACGCGTCGGACAGCGTGACCTTGGCCTCCCGGAGCGACTTCACCTCGCTGCCCTGGAGCATGATCCCGCACTCCCACGTGTCGATGACGTCGTAGTCCCGCCGCGCCTGGCGGTTGGTGGCGACGACCTTGTTGCCGGGATCGGGTTTCGGAGCCATGAGCGGGGCGAAGGCTACCGGCCCCAGGTCGGTACCTGCGGGCGACGCGCCGAGCGGAACACGGCCGGGCGGGCGCGGCGGCGCGGCCATGCTGGCCCGGTGCCGTCGACGCGCTCGTACGACCGGGAGATCCTCCGCCTGGCCGGTCCGGCGCTCGTCACGCTCCTCGCCGAGCCGGCGTACCTGCTGGTGGACACGGCGGTCGTCGGCCACCTCGGCACCGCCCAGCTCAGCGGCCTCGCCGTCGCCACGGCCGTGCTCCTCACCGCCTACTCGCTGTGCATCTTCCTGGCCTACGGGACGACGGCCGCCGTCGCCCGGCTGATCGGCGCCGGCGACCGCCGCGCCGCCGCCCACCAGGCGGTGCAGGGCCTGTGGCTCGGCGCCGGCGTCGGCGTGCTGCTGGCGCTCGTGCTGGCTGCGGCCAGCGAGCCGTTCGTGCGGGCCCTCGGCGCCGAGGGCGACGTCGCCACCAACGCCCTCGTCTACCTCCGGCTGAGCCTGCCCGGCCTCCCGTTCCTGCTCCTGACGCTCGCCGGCACCGGCTACCTGCGCGGCCTGCAGGACACCCGGACGCCGCTCGTCGTGGCCCTCGGCACGGCGGCGGTGAACCTCGTGCTCGAGCTCCTCCTGGTGGTCGGGTTCGACCAGGGCATCGGCGCGTCGGCCGTCAGCACGGTGCTGGCCCAGGTGGCCGGCGGCGCCGTCTACCTCCGGGCCGTGGGACGGGCGGCGCGCGCCGACGGGGCCGGGTGGCGGCCGGACCTCGCCGCCCAACGCCGGCTCGTGCGGGTCGGCGCCGACCTCATGGTGCGGACGGCAGCGCTGCGGGGCTCGCTCGTGGCCCTCACCGCGGTGGCGACCCGGATCGGCCCGAGGGACG
>DATAGR010000747.1:0-4844 GCA_036263575.1 Aquihabitans sp.
CGTGGTTCGCCTCCAGGTTGACCTTGATCTCGCCGAGGTCGTGGCGGCCGAGGAAGCCGGCCACGGTGGCGGCATCGAAGTCGTACTGGTGCTTGGTCGGCTCGGCCGGCTTGGGCTCGATCAGGATCGTGCCGGTGAACCCGATGCGGTGGGCGTGGTCGACCACCAGGTGCAGGAACCGGGCGAGCTGCTCGAGCTCTCGGCCGAGATCGGTGTTGAGCAAGGTGTCGTAGCCCTCGCGGCCGCCCCAGATCACGTAGTTCTCGCCGCCGAGCCGGTGCGTCGCCTCGAGGGCGTGGCAGACCTGGGCCGCGGCACGGGCGAACAGCTCGGGATCGGGGTTCGTCGCCGCCCCGGCGGCGTAGCGCGGGTGGTTGAAGAGGTTGGCGGTGCCCCAGAGGAGCCGCCGTCCGGTGCGCTCCATGTGGCCGGCCATCTCGTCGACGATCTCGTCGACGTTGCGGCACGTCTCCCGGAACGTGTCGGCCTCCGGCGCCACGTCGAGGTCGTGGAACGTGAAGTAGGGGAGCCCGAGCTTCTCGAACAGCTCGAACGCGGCGGCCATCTTCTGGCGGGCGGCGTCCATCGGGTCGAGCCCGGGGGCGTTCCACGGCCGGTCGAACGTGCCGGCGCCGAACACGTCGCTGCCGGGCCACACGAAGCTGTGCCAGTAGCAGACGGCCATGCGGAGGTGGTCCTCCATCCGCGTGCCGAGCACCTCGCGGTCGGCGTCGTACCAGCGGTAGGTCAGCGGGTCGTCGCTGTCGGGCCCGGCGTAGCGGATCGGGTCGACGTCGTCGAAGAACGTTCGGGTCATCGGTCGCCTCGTGGTGGTCGGCGGGCGACGTCAGTGTCGCGCCCGCGGTCGCACGGCGTGGCTGCCGCAGTCGCGAAGGAAAAGATCGCCGGACGTGTCGATCCGGGCCGAGGCCGTTCGTCGTGGTGGTGAAGGGCCGGCACGAGGCCGGTCCCAGCACCGAGGAGCACACCGATGACCCAGACCTTCGTCCCCACCACCACCACCGACGCCCCGGTCGCCCCGGTCGCCGAGACCGTCACGGACCGCCCGCTCCTGTGGAGGGCCGGCCTCGCCTCGGGCGTGGTCGCCGGCGCCGCCACCACCGCCCTGGCGGCGGTCGCCTCGGCCGCCGGCACCTCGCTCGACATCGCCGGCGAGGCCATCCCCGTGATCGGCTTCGCCCAGCTCACCATCGTGTGCGCCGCCATCGGCGTGGTGATCGCCCGGGTGCTCGCCCGCCGGGCCCGGCACCCCCGCTCGACGTTCACCCGCACGACCGTCGGGCTGACCCTCCTGTCGCTGGTGCCCGACGTGACCGCCCAGGCCGCCACCAGCACCAAGCTCCTCCTGATCGCCACGCACCTGGTCGCCGCCGCCATCGTGATCCCGGTGCTGGCCGGCCGCCTGGCGGACCGCTGATCGCGGTCACGGGCGAGGGTGGCTCAGTGGCTGGTCGTGCCGCGCCGCGACCGGAGGTCGGGGGCGATCATCCGCTCGGCGACCACGCTGGTGACGAGCGAGTAGATCGCCTTGTGGGCGACGTCGACCACCTGCTCCCGACGGGGCCAGGTCGGCGGCGGGGCCCCGACACCGGTGGCGTTCTCGAGCGTCTGGTCGGTGGCCAGCCGGACCACGGTGTGGGCCAGGTGGGCCTGCGGTCCACGGAGCCCGACGGCCGCCCAGACGCCGCGGAGGGCGCCGAGGGCGGCGCCCGTGCCCCAGTGCATGACGTGGTTCCACACCGGCGGCCGGGCGTCGTCGGCCGGGTGGCGGCCGAGGAGCGTGAGCAGGGTGCGGGCCGGCACGTAGGAGTCCGGCCGGTGCGTGATCCGCTGCTCGGCCTTCTCCGCAGCGGTCATGGCCGCGACGCCGACGAGGCCGGCCAGCGTGCCCCGGCCGGCGGCGGCGAGGAGGTGGCGGGGGCGGTCGGGTCGAGCGGTGTCGTGCATGCCGCCCACTGCCCCCGACGGCGGTGGCCACGCCGGTCCCGTCAGTAGGTGCTGGCGCGGCGGAGGTCGCCGGGGCGGCCGTCGGGGTCGAGCGTGGTGCGGTAGGCGACGGCGGCGAGCGGTCGCATCCAGCGGGGACCGGGGTCGCTGTGGTGGACGGCGAGGTGCCCGGGCGGGCGCGGGCCTCGGCGGTCCCCGTCGGCCCAGGCGGCGAGGCGGGCGGCGGACGCCGCGAGCGCGTCGAACGCAGAGCCCGGTTCGACCAGGTCGGCGTCGTAGCCGGCGGCCCGGCCGAGGTGCTCCCGCCAGAGCGCGAGGCGGGTCTCGCGGGCCAGCACCCGTGCGCCGTCGCCCTGGCCACCGGGGTCGGGCGGCTCCCGCTGGTCGAGCGTCTCGTCGAGGACGCTGCAGCCGACCTCGGAGTCGTGGGTCCACGACCGGCGGTTGAGGTTGTCGGAGCCGACCTCGAGCCAGACGTCGTCGATGACGCACACCTTGGCGTGCACGTAGATGGGCGTGCCGGCGTCGTTGACGAGGTCGTACACCGCCACGCGAGGCCCGCCCGCCGCCCGCACGAGCTGGATGAACCGGTGCCGGGCGTAGCGGTTCGCCGGTCCCGAGAAGCGCCCGTCCTGATCTGGGAAGCGGGGCACCACGATCACCAGCTGCAGCTCGCGGTAGGTGCGCAGCGCATCGGCGAGCGCCTCGGCGCCGTCGCGCGACCACAGGTACTGGTCCTCGATCACCACGAGGCGTCGGGCCCGGCGCAGGGCCTTGAGGTGGGCTCGGGCGATGCTCCGCTCGCCGGCCGGGGCGAACGCGTAGCGCGGCCGCCGCGACGGGTACGTGCGCAGCACCTGCACCTGGTGCGGACCGGTGCCCCTCGGGCGGACCGGCGGCTCGGGCAGCGGCTCGAGCACGCGCGGCTGGCGGAGCAGGCGACGCTGCACGGCCCGCACGGGGTTGCGGTGGTCGAGGGGGGCGTGGTCGTTCCACCGCTCGCGGAACGTCCAGGCCAGGTCGGAGACGGCCGGCCCGCGGACCTCCAGCTGGGCGTCGTGCCACGGCGGCCGATCGCCGTAGACCGGGTCGAGGTCGCCGTTCACCTGCGGGTCGCCCTGGTGGCGGCCGTCGTCGCCCCGACCGTTGCAGAGGTCGATGCCCCCGGCGAAGGCGACGTCGGTGGGGCGGGCCGGCGCCGGGCCGCCGACCACCACGATCTTCTGGTGGTGGCTGCCGCCCCGCCGGACCCGCTCGTCGAGCACCAGCTCGGCGCCGTCGTCGTTGACCGACCGGGCGAGGTGCATGTTGTCCTGCTCGTTGAAGTGGGCCTGGCGGGGGTGCGACCGCCACAGCAGGCCCTTGATCTCGACCCCCCGGCGGGCCAGCGCCTCCAGGGTGCGGCCGATCTCGGTCTCGGGGCCGTCGAGGCGCTCCGACGCGTCGCCCTCCCAGTCGGTGATCCACACGTGCTCGCCCGGTTCGGCCCCCTGCAGGGCGGCGTGGAGGCGGGGGAAGTAGCTGGCGCCGTCGATGTGGACCAGCACGTCGTTGCCCGCCGTCCACGCCCGCCCGTCGCCTCGCCGGGCGTCGATGAGCGTGCCGGGGTTCCCTCGTTCGTCGGCGGTGAGGAACCAGGCCTCGGGGTCGCCCGGCGCCGCCTCGCCGACCGGCCCCGGGCCCTCGGTCGGCCGTGGGGTGGTCACGCCGGCGACGCTACGACGGCCCCCGTCGCCCTGCCACCGCCCGAGCCAATGCCTGCGAGCGGTTCTGTGACCGGTGACCACGGGACAGGGAGGCCAGCGACCTTTACACTGTTTGATGTCAAGGTCCCGGCCGTGCCGCCGGCGCCCCGACCACCCCGACCGAGGAGCCCCCCGTGAGCACCGACACCGCCACCCCCGACGTGTTCAAGGTCCGCCGGATCTCGTTCGAGCACCCCGAGGACGGGCTCGATCGCCACTTCATGTCCGGTGATCTCGTCCTGAGCCACATCATCGCCACGCTGTCGGCGATCTTCCCGCAGGGCGAGGACTACTTCGTCCGCAGCGTGCGGAACTACCGCGACCAGATCACCGACCCGCTGCTGAAGAAGCAGGTCGGCGCGTTCATCGGCCAGGAGGCCATCCACGGGCGCGAGCACCGGGCGCTCAACGACCACTTCGAGGCGCTCGGCTTCCCGAGCGGCCGCATCGACGCCTTCATCGGGCGCCGGCTGCGCTTCCAGGAGCGCTTCGCCCCGCCCAAGTTCCGCCTGGCCGCCACCGCCGCCCTCGAGCACTACACGGCCACGCTGGCCGAGGTGCTCCTCGGCGATCCCGAGGCGCGCGCTCTCTTCGGCGACAGCGAGGAGGTCCGGTCCCTGCTCCTGTGGCACGCCATCGAGGAGAGCGAGCACAAGGCCGTCGCCTTCGACGTGTACCAGGCCGTCACCGACAGCGACGACCGCTACCGGGCCCGGGTGATGAACCTCACCACCGTCACGTTCATCGGCATCTCGGTCTTCTGGACGCTCGTGTCGCTAAGCAAGGACCCGGCGAGCCGGGACCTGCGCCGGCTCGGCCGGAGCTTCCTCGGCCTGCGGGGCTCGCCGTGGTTGAGCAAGGCGGTGCGGCGCAAGATCCGCGACTACAACCGCCCCGGCTTCCACCCGAACGACCACGACGCCACGGAGCTGCTGGCCGAGTGGCGCGAGCGCCTCTTCGGCGAGCAGGGCGAGCTGGTCGACCGCCTCGCCAGCTGACCGAGGCCGGGCCCGGTCCCGCAGGCGAGCGGCCGGGGGCGCCGGGTAGGGCCGCGGCCATGGCGACGGTGCGCACGATCGGTCACGGCACGCTGCCGGCCCCCGACTTCGCGAGGCTCGTGCGCGACGCCGG
>DATAGR010000748.1:0-1585 GCA_036263575.1 Aquihabitans sp.
ACACGCGGCCGCCGGGCCCGGCTGACCCGGCGCTACGGTCGGCCGGCCGGCACCCGAGCGGGGGTCGGCCCGCCGCCACCCCCCAGGAGGTCCCGTGGCCGACGTCGACCGCCGCCGACTCGCCGAGGCGCTGGCGCGCGAGCGCGACGCCTACGCGACCGCTCGGCCCCGGAGCCGGGCGGCCGCCGCCGAGGCGGCCGAGCACCTCGTCGGCGGCGTGCCCATGACGTGGATGGCCAAGTGGGCCGGCGGCTTCCCGCTGTTCCTCGCCGAGGCCCACGGCAACCGCGTCACCGACCTCGACGGCCACACGTACGTCGACCTCGCCCTCGGCGACACCGGCGCCATGGCCGGGCACGCCCCGCCCGCCACGGTCGAGGCGATCACCCGCCACCTGCGCGAGGTCGGCGCCGCCACGGCCATGCTCCCCACCACCGACGCGGCGTGGGTGGCGGGTGAGCTGGCCCGGCGCTTCGGCGTCCCCCGCTGGTCCTTCGCCCTCACCGCGACCGACGCCAACCGCTGGGCCCTGCGCCTGGCCCGGTTGGTGACCGGGCGTCCGCTGGTGGCGTCGTTCGCCTACGGCTACCACGGCACGGTCGACGAGACGTTCGTGGTGCGCG
Source organism: Aquihabitans sp. (assembly GCA_036263575.1). Lineage (GTDB taxonomy): Bacteria > Actinomycetota > Acidimicrobiia > Acidimicrobiales > Iamiaceae > Aquihabitans. The sequence goes on from DATAGR010000748.1 coordinate 624, forward strand.
ACCCCGCCGGCGCCACCGTGGCCCGCCCCGGCAACGTGGCCCCCGCCGTGGACCCGGCCACCACCACCCGGGCGCTCGAGTGGAACGACCTGACGTCGGTGGAGGCCGCCCTCGAGCCGGGTGACGTCGCCGTGGTCCTCACCGAACCGGCGCTCACCAACATCGGCATCGTGCTGCCCGAGCGCGGCTTCCTCGAGGGCCTGCGCGCCGCCTGCGACCGCACCGGCACGCTGCTGCTGGTCGACGAGACCCACACGCTGTCGGCCGGGCCGGGCGGGTGCACGGCGGCGTGGGGCCTGCGCCCCGACCTCGTCACCCTCGGCAAGGCCCTCGCCGGCGGCATCCCGATCGGCGCCTACGGGCTCTCGGCCGAGGTGGCCGATCGGCTCGCCGAGCGCGTGGCCGCCACCGGCGCGGACCTCGTCGACGTGGGTGGCGTGGGCGGCACCCTGGCCGGCAACGCCCTCTCGCTCGCCGCGGCGCGCGCCACCCTCGACGAGGTCCTGACCGACGACGCCTTCGCCCGCATGATCGCGCTGGCCACCCGCTTCACCGACGGGGTGCAGGCGACGATCGACCGGCACGGCCTGCCGTGGAGCGTGGTGCAGCTCGGCGCCCGGGCGGAGTACCGCTTCGCCGACCCCCCGCCCCGGACCGGCACCGCCTCGGCGGCGGCCGGCGACGACGACGTGGAGGAGCTGCTGCACCTGGCGCTGGCCAACCGGGGCATCCTGCTCACGCCGTTCCACAACATGGCCCTGATGTGCCCCAACACGACCGAGGCCGACGTCGGCCGCCACACCGACGCCTTCGCCGAGGTCGTCGCCTCGATCGCCGGCTGAGTCAGCCCAGCTGCAGCTGCGGGCGCACCTCGTCCTGCCAGAAGCGGATGGTGCCGGCGACGTCGTCGCCGACCGGGACGATCGAGAGGTTGCGGAAGCCGGCGTCCAGGTACTCCTGCA
>DATAGR010000749.1:0-3784 GCA_036263575.1 Aquihabitans sp.
CGATCCAGCGAGGTCTCGCCCTCGGCGTCGACCACGAGGTCGGCTATCGCTTCCGGGCCGCCGACGGGCGCTGGGTCGACCTCCACGACCGCGTCACCGCGGTGGTCGACGCGAACGGCCACACCGTCGCCCTGCACGGCATCAGCATCGACGTGACCGAGCGGGTCCGCATCGAGCAGCGGGTCAACCAGTACGCCGACATCGTCGAGCGCATCGACCTCCCACTGCTGGTCCTGCGCGTCGACGACGACCAGCCCGACACCCTCCGGCTCGTCGCCGCCAACGGCTCCGCCGAGGCGCTGGTGGGGCGCGATCTCTCGAACGTGGTCGGGGCGACGCTGGAGGAGGCCTTCCCCGCGCTCGCCGGCTCGCGGCTGCGAGCCCGACTGGCCGCAGTGGCCGAGCGCCACATCCCGATCCGCGTCGACGACCTCGTCGTGGCGCCGCCGTCGGGTCCGACCCGCGTCATCTCGCTGCGCGCCTTCCCGCTCTCGGGGCGGTCGGTCGGCGTCTCGCTGCAGGACGTCACCGACGCCGTCGCCGCGTCGGAGGCGCTGCGGCGCCAGGCGCTCTACGACGGCCTGACCGGGCTCCCGAACCGGCGCCTGCTCGACGAGGAGCTGCACCGGGCCGTGCGCGAGACGCCGGCCACCGGCGAGCAGATCGCCCTGCTCGTCATGGACCTCGACCAGTTCAAGGAGGTCAACGACGCGCTCGGCCACCAGGTCGGCGACAAGCTGCTCCGCGAGATCGGCGCCCGGCTGGCCGAGGCCATCGACGACGCCCTCGTGGCCCGCCTCGGCGGCGACGAGTTCGCAGTGGTCCTCGTGGGCCAGGTCGACGAGGCGCGCGCCCGGGCCGTCGCCGGCCGGGTGCGCGACGCGCTGGCCGAGCCGTTCCTGATCGACGACGTGCGGATCCAGTCGAACGCCAGCATCGGCATCGCCCACTTCCCCGAGCACGCCCACGACGTGGCCGGGCTGGTGCAGCGGGCCGACGTGGCCATGTACCAGGCCAAGCGGGGCGGCACGGGGGTCGCCGTCTACGCCGCCGAGAGCGACCGGTCGAGCGTCGAGCGCCTGACCCTCATCGGCGAGCTCCCCGACGCCGTCGCCGCCGGGCAGCTGCTGCTCCACTTCCAGCCGTGCGTCGACCTCCGCAGCGGCCGCGCCGTCCGGGCCGAGGCGCTGGTGCGATGGCAGCACCCGCGGCTCGGCCTCCTCGAACCCGACCGCTTCATCGAGCTGGCCGAGATCTCCGGGGCCATCCAGCCGCTGACGCGCTGGGTCATCTCCGAGGGCATCCGTGCCGTGGCCGCCTGGCAGGCCGCCGGTCACGACCTCGGCCTGGCGGTGAACCTGTCGGTGCGCAACCTCTACGACCCGGACCTGGTGCCCCACCTCGCGACGGCGCTGGCGACCTCGGGCCTGGTGCCGTCGGACCTCGTGCTCGAGCTCACCGAGACCGAGCTGATGGACGATCCCACGCTCGCCCGGCGCGTCTTCACCGCCCTCGGCGAGCTCGGCGTGTGCACGTCGATCGACGACTTCGGCACGGGCTACTCGTCGCTCACCTACCTCCGGGACCTCCCGCTCCAGGAGATCAAGATCGACCGCTCGTTCGTGAGCGGCATGCACCGGCGCAGCGACGAGTTCACGATCGTGCGCTCCATGATCGACCTCGGGCACAACCTCGGCCTGGAGGTGGTGGCGGAGGGCGTCGAGCACGCCGACGACCTCCGGCTCCTCCAGCGGCTCGGCTGCGACCTGGCGCAGGGCTACCACCTGAGCCGGCCGCTCCCCCTGCCCGACCTGCTCGGGTGGCTCGATCGTCACCAGCCGGCGCAGCTGGCCGGGGCCGACTGAGGGAGCCCGCCGGGCCCGCGGCGGACCGGTCCGGCGGATGTGAGCCGGGGCGGGGCCGTCGGTACGATCCAGCCATGACCGCTCCGGACCTCGCCGCCGCCGCCTCCGTCATCGACCTCGCCTCCCAGGTGGTGGACGCCGCCACCGCCCGACTGGCGGCGGCCGGCTCGATCGACGACCACCAGGTGCTCGCCTACGACGTCGCCCACGCCGCCTCGGCCGTGGCCACGGCTCGGGGCCTGCTCGACTACGGCTCCAAGGGCGACGTCGAGGGCCGCGTCACCTGCGCCTTCGTGGCCGACGCGGTGGGCGACCTGGCGGGCAAGGTGTTCGGCCAGGAGGAGGCGTGGGGCGTGGAGCCGGGGGCGCTCGACGGCGCCCGCCCGTTCCTCGGCTCGTACCGCTCGGCCGAGTTCCTCGCCGGCATCACCGACCCGGGGCCCCGCCACCTCGACGGCGACTTCGAGATGGTGCAAGACACGTTCCGGCGCTTCGCCGACCAGAAGCTGTCGCCGATCGCCGAGCACATCCACCGCGAGAACGGCGACATCCCCGAGGAGATCATCGAGGGCCTCGCCGAGATGGGCGCCTTCGGCCTCTCGATCCCCGCCGAGTACGGCGGCTACGGCGAGGGCGGCGAGGGCGAGTACATCGGCATGGTCGTGGCCACCGAGGAGCTCTCCCGTGGCTCGCTCGGCGCCGGCGGGTCGCTCATCACCCGGCCCGAGATCCTGGCTCGGGCCCTGATCGCCGGCGGCACCGAGGAGCAGAAGCTCGAGTGGCTCCCCCGCCTGGCTACCGCCGAGGTCATGAACGCGGTGGCCGTCACCGAGCCCGACTACGGCTCCGACGTCGCCGGCGTGAAGGTCACCGCCACGCCCACCGACGGCGGCTGGCTCATCAACGGCGTGAAGACGTGGTGCACCTTCGGCGCCCGCGCCGACGTCCTCCTCCTGCTGGCCCGCACCGACGCCGACCGCACCAAGGGCCACCGCGGCCTGTCGATGTTCATCGTGCCGAAGGAGCGCGGCGACGGCCACGGCTTCGAGCTCGTCCAGCCGGCCGAGGGCGGCGCCCCCGGCGGCGGGAAGATGGAGGGCCGCCCGATCGACACCATCGGCTACCGCGGCATGCACTCCTACGAGGTCGCCCTCGAGGACTGGTTCGTGCCGGAGGCCAACCTGATCGGGCTCGAGGGCGGGCTCGGGAAGGGCTTCTACTACCAGATGGCCGGCTTCGAGAACGGCCGGCTGCAGACCGCAGCTCGCGCCATCGGCGTGATGCAGGCCGCCTACGAGGCCGCCCGCCAGTACGCCGAGGACCGCAAGGTGTTCGGCTCGCCGATCGGCGAGTACCAGCTGACCCAGGCCAAGCTCGGCCGCATGGCCGTGATCATCCAGGCCAGCCGCCAGTTCTCCTACGTGGTCTCGAAGCTGATGGCCAAGGGCGAGGGCGCCGCCGAGGCGTCGATGATCAAGGCCTACGTCTGCAAGGCCGCCGAGTGGGTCACCCGTGAGGCCATGCAGATCCACGGCGGCATGGGCTACGCCGAGGAGTACGACGTCAGCCGCTACTTCGTCGACGCTCGCGTGCTGTCGATCTTCGAGGGCGCCGACGAGACGCTCTGCCTCAAGGTCATCGCCCGCAAGCTGGTGGCCGACGCCAAGGCCGCCCAGCCCGCCTGATCGCCGGCCTCGGTCAGGTCGCCGGCGGTGACCGCCCTTTCCAGGCGATCACTGGATGGCCCAGGTGTGGTCGGCGCCGTCGCGCAGCGTCGCCACGCGTCGTGACGCCTCCCGGTCCCAGGCGGGGTCGAACCTGCGCACGCCGACGGTGCGGGCCGTGACCCACAGCTCGTAGAGGGCCACGAACGTCGCGAACCCGGGCCAGTCCCGGGGATCGGCGCCGTAGCCGGCGAG
>DATAGR010000750.1:0-5863 GCA_036263575.1 Aquihabitans sp.
TCTCCTTGGCCTGCATGGCGATCTGCTTGGCCAGGCGGACCTCGTCGGCCTCCCGGCCGGCGAGGTACTGCGAGTACGTGCCCTTGTACTCGTGCATGGTCCCGGTGGTGGTGTCGCCGCCGCGGTCGAGGTGGATCACGCGGGTGATCGCCTCGTCGAGCAGGTCGAGGTCGTGGCTGATCACGACCAGGGCGCCGCGGTACCCGGCGAGGAAGTCGAGCATCCAGCCCTTGGCATCGGCGTCGAGGTGGTTGGTCGGCTCGTCGAGGAGGAGGACGTCGGACCCGGCGAAGAGGATGCGCACGACCTCGACGCGTCGGCGCTGGCCGCCGGACAGGGCGCCCAGGGGCAGGTCGAGCTTGTCGTCGGCCAGGCCGATGCCGGCCGCCAGGCGGCGGACCTCGCTCTCGGCGGAGTAGCCGCCGTCCATGCGGAACCGCTCGATCGCCCGGGTGTAGCGATCGATCGCCCGCTCGGTGGGGTCGTTCTCCATGGCCTGCTGGAGCTTCTCCAGCCGGTCGAGGGCCTCGTCGAAGCCGCGACCCGAGAGCACGTGGCGCAGGGCGGTGACGTCGTCGGGCACCATGTCGAGGCGGGGGTCCTGCGGCAGGTAGCCGAGGCCGCCGGAGTAGCTGACCGAGCCCCGGGCCGGCTCGGTGGCCCCGCCGATGACCTTGAGCATGGAGGTCTTGCCGGCGCCGTTGCGCCCCACCAGGCCGACCTTCTCCCCGGCGCGCACGGTGAACGACACGCCGTCGATCAGGGTGACACCACCCACGTCGACCCGGAGCCCACGGACCTGCAACACGGCGATCCAGGGTGCCAGAACCGGTCCCGGTTGCCACCATCGGATCGGCGCCGGCGCACGGCGAGGCGGGGTAGACCGTCGGCCATGCGCTTCGCCGAGGTCGTCGCCACGTCCGCCGCGGTGGGGGCCACGTCGTCGCGCGCCGCCAAGGCCCAGGCGCTGGGTGACCTCCTGGTGCAGCTGGAGCCGCTCGAGGTCGAGGCGGCCGTGGGCTTCCTCGTCGGCGAGCCGCGGCAGGGCCGGGTGGGCATCGGCTGGAAGACGCTGCAGGCCGCCTCGGACGGGCGGGGGCCGGCAACCGAGCCGAGCCTCGAGGTGGCCGAGATCGACGCCGCCGTCACCACCCTGGCCGACCTGGCCGGCCCGGGCTCGGGCGGCGCCCGCATCGCCCTGCTCGGCGACCTCTTCGCCCGGGCGACGGCCGACGAGGCGTCGTTCCTGGCCCGCCTCCTCGGCGGCGACCTCCGCCAGGGCGCCCTCGAGGGCGTGATGACCGACGCGGTGGCCAAGGCCTCGGGCATCCCGGCCACGGTCGTGCGGCGGGCCGTCATGTTCGGCGGCCGGCTGGACACGACCGCCCTGCTGGCGCTCACCGGGGGCCGGGAGGCGCTCGAGGCGCTCGGGTTGCAGGTCGGGCGCCCGGTGCAGCCGATGCTGGCGTCCACCGCCGCCACGGTCACCGAGGCGGTGGAGGCGGCGGGCGAGTCGTCCGTCGAGTGGAAGCTCGACGGCATCCGCATCCAGGTGCACCGGCGGGGCGACGACGTCAGCGTCTACACCCGCAACCTCAACGACATCACCGACCGCCTCCCCGAGCTGGTGGCGGTCGTGCGCTCGCTCCCGGCCACCGACCTCGTGCTCGACGGCGAGGCCCTGGTGCTCGACGCCGAGGGCCGGCCCGTCATGTTCCAGGACACCGCCGGCCGGGTGGGCACCGTGGGCGGCACCGCGGCGGTGCTCCCCCACTTCTTCGACGTGCTCCACGTCGACGGGCGGGACCTGGTCGACGAGCCACTTGCGGCCCGCCAGGAGGAGCTTGCTCGCGTGGCCGGCGACCACCGGGTGCCCGGCGTGGTCACCGACGACCCCGCCGCCGGCGAGGCCGTGCTGGCCGAGGCCCTCGCCGCCGGCCACGAGGGCGTCGTGGTCAAGGCGGCGGCGTCGGCGTACGAGGCCGGGCGCCGGGGCAAGGCGTGGCGCAAGGTCAAGCCGGTCCACACGCTGGACCTCGTCGTGCTGGCCGTGGAGTGGGGCTATGGGCGCCGCACCGGCTGGTTGTCCAACCTCCACCTCGGCGCCCGGGCCGACGACGGGTCCGGCTTCGTCATGGTCGGCAAGACCTTCAAGGGCCTCACCGACGAGCTCCTCCGCTGGCAGACCGAGCGCTTCCTCGGGCTCGCCGAGCGCGAGGAGCCGTGGACAGGTCCGCAGACGGGCACGGTGTGGGTGCGCCCCGAGCAGGTGGTCGAGATCGCGCTCGACGGCGTGCAGCGGTCGACGAGGTACCCCGGCGGCGTGGCGCTCCGGTTCGCGCGCGTCCTCCGCTACCGAGACGACAAGGACCCGGCCGACGCCGACCGCATCTCCACCGTCCAGGCCATGGTCCCCGGCCGGTAGCGTCGCCGCCCATGGCTGATCGGGCGACGGTGCGGGTGGCGTTCTGGAACACGTGGCTCCTCAAGCCGCGGCTGTGGCCCGGCGGGCCCGCCATCCCCGGCGGCGACCGCTTCTTCGCCCCCGACGTCGCCGTGCGAGCCCCGATGGTGGGCGCCGCCGTGCGCGAGCGCTTCGACGTCGTGGCCCTCGCCGAGTGCTTCGAGGCCTCCGAGCAGGCAGCGGTCCTGTCGGCGTGGCCCGAGGCGACGCTGGTGCCCGGGCCCGGCCGGGGGCGGTTCCGCACCACCAGCAGCGGGCTGGCCACGCTGCTCGACCCGGCGGCCGTGACCCTGGTGCACCAGGCGGGCCACGCGTACCGCGCCGGCGGCGACCTGCGCGACGCCGACACGTTCGCCACGAAGGGGGCGCTCCTCACCCGGGTGCGCGTCGGCGAGGTCGCCGAGCTCGACGTCGTCTCCACCCACCTCATCGCCGGTGGCGACCTGCTGCCGATCCCCGGCCACGACGACTCGGTGCGCCACCACGCCGCCCGCATGGCCCAGGCAGACGAGCTGGTGTCGTTCATCGAGCGCGAGCGGCGACCCGACGTCCCCGTGCTGCTGGTGGGCGACTTCAACGTGCAGGCCCGCAACCCCAAGCTCGCCGACGCCGGTGCCGACTACGACGACCTCGCCGTGCGGCTCCGGCGGATCGGGCTCCGGGACCTGTGGGTCACCCACGGCGTCGGCCCGGGCCACACGTGCACGTTCCGGGACCCGGCGGACCTCCCGCCCGACCCCGACGAGCCCGACCGCGTCGCCGACGACCCCGACGGCGACCCGACGACGTCGGCCGGCGAGCGGATCGACCAGCTCTGGCTGGCCCCGGCGGACGACGGCGCCACGAAGGTGACGGCCGAGCGACCGAGGCGGTGGGCGTTCCCCGGACGGGCCGTGCGCGGCGGGCGGGCCGGCACGCTGTCGGACCACCTCGCCCTCTCCGTCGAGCTCCACCTCGAGCGGGGCTGAGGCGGTGGCCGACCTGCGTCCGATCCCCCACCGGGAACTGCTGGCCCTCCCGGCCCAGCCGGCCGGCGTGCCATGGCCGACCGAGGCGTGGCCCGAGGCCGAGCCCGCCGACCTCGGCGGCGACGGCGCCCGCCTCGCGGCGCTGCTCGACGAGCTGGTGGCACCGGACGAGCACCCCGTGTTCGGCCGCAGCCACGCCGCCGCCGTCGTCGTGCGCGGTCGCCTCGTCGCCGAGCGCTACGGGCGCCGCCCCGTCCGCGACCTCCGCTCGCTGGGCGACGACCCGCCGCTCGACGACCTCGGCCCCGAGGACGAGCTGCTGTCGTGGTCGATGGCCAAGTCGCTGACCCACCTCGCGGTGGGCGTCGCCGTGGGCGACGGGCGGCTGACCCTCGACGACCAGGTCCCGGAGCCGGCGTGGGCATCCGACGACGATCCCCGGCGGGCCATCACCTGGGACCACCTCCTCACCATGCGGCCCGGCCTGGCGTGGACCGAGGAGTACTACGACGTGGACCCCGGCGCGCTCCCGGACGTCATGACCATGCTCTTCGGCGAGGGATCCGCCGACATGGCCGCCTTCGCGGCGTCCAAGCCCCTCGTGCACGAGCCCGGGACGCCGGAGGCCTACACCTACTCCTCGGGCACCACGAACCTCGTCGCCGCCAACCTCCAGCGGGTGCTCGGGCTCGACCCCGCCGGCATGGAGCGCTTCCTCCGCGAGCGGATCCTCGACCCGATCGGCATGCGCTCGGCCCGCCTGGAGTTCGACGCCGCCGGCACCTTCCTCGGGTCCTCCTACGTCCACGCCACCTTGCGGGACTGGTGCCGGTTCGGCCTCCTCGCCCTGCGCGACGGCGGATGGGACGGGCACCGGATCGTGCCCGCCGGGTGGATCGACCACGCCCGGACCGCCCGCTCGTGGGAGGACGAGCTGCTCCACGGCGCCCACTGGTGGACCTGGGACCAGGACCAGATGCCGTTCGGCGCCCACGGCTTCGAAGGCCAGCGGATCATCGGCTTCCCGACGCGCGACGTCGTGGTGGTCCGCCTCGGCAAGACCGGCAGCGACGACACCGTCGCCCTAAACGCCCACCTCACCGAGATCGCCGGCTGCTTCCCCGTCGTCTGAGGGGCCCGGCCGGACGTCAGGTCTGCAGGTCCCCCACGGCGTCGGCCACCGCCGACACCTCGGCGTGCCAGTCGTCGGGCTCCTCGAGGGGCAGGACCACGAACTTCGACGCCCCGACCGCGACCAGCTCCTCGAGCCGGTGCCGGAGCGAGCCCAGGCCGACGGGCACGACGTCGCGCGGGTCGAGCCCGGGGCGGCGGCGGGCCAGCAGCGCCCGCACGGGGTCGGGCACCTCGGTGCGGGCGTAGGCGACGAGCGCGCCCAGGTGCTCGGGGTCGATCGACCGCCCCTGCTCGGCGGCGGACGCGGTCACCACCGGCCAGCCCTCGGCCACGTCGGCGACGGTGCAGAACGACGGCAGCCAGCCGTCGCCCACCCGCCCGACGCGCCGCAGCTCGCTCGGGGCCTGGCCGCCGAGCCACACCTCGAGCGGCGCCTGCACCGGCTTGGGCCGGATGGTCAGGTCCCGGACCGTGAAGCGCTCGCCCTCGTGGGTCACGCGGTCCTCGGTCCAGAGCCGGCGCATCAGCCCGAGCGCCTCGTCGAACCAGGGCGACCGCTCGGCGCGGGCCACGCCGAACGCACCGTGCTCCACGGGGTCCGCCGCTCCCAGCCCGACCGCCGGAAGGAACCGGCCATCCGAGAGGCGGTCCAGGCTCGCCATCTCCTTGGCCAGCACGACCGGGTTGCGGCCCGGCAGCACCAGCACGCTGGTGCCGAGCTTGAGCCGCTCGGTCCGGCCGGCGGCGAAGGCCAGCGCCGTCAGCGGGTCGGGGGCGTGCCCGGTCAGGCGGTCCGACAGCCAGAGCGAGTCGAAGCGCAGCTCCTCGAGGGCGTCGACGAGCGAGGCGAACGACGGCCCCTCGCCGCCGAGGGTCTGCGTGCCGAGCCCGAAGCCGATGCGAACCTTCACCGGGCCAGCCTCGCGCCGCCTGGCGACCGGCGCGGCCGGCAGGGGCCCGGAACCCCCACGCCTACCATCGCCGCCATGTCGACCACCGCCCCCGCCGGCCCCCTCGACCCGCTCGCCGCCTTCCGACTCGACGGCCGGGTGGCCATCGTGACCGGTGCGTCGGTGGGCCTCGGGCGCCGGTTCGCCCGGGTCCTCCACGCCGCCGGCGCCACGGTCGTGGTCACCGCTCGGCGCGCCGAGCTGCTCGAGCAGCTGGCCGACGAGCTCGGCGACGAGCGGGTCGTGGTGGTCCCCGGCGACGTGAGCGTCGAGGCCGATCGGCGGGCGCTGGTGACCCGTGCGGTCGCGGCCGGCGGCCGCCTCGACGTCCTCGTCAACAACGCCGG
>DATAGR010000751.1:0-3237 GCA_036263575.1 Aquihabitans sp.
GCGATCGGGACGGCTTCGTGATGGGCGAGGGCGCCGGCGTGCTGGTGCTGGAGTCGGCCGAGCACGCCGCCCGCCGCGGGGCCACGGTGCTCGGCGAGCTGGCCGGCTACGGCTCGACGTGCGACGCCCACCACATCACCGCGCCCGACCCCGTCGGGACCGGCGCGGTGGCCAGCATGCGCCAGGCGCTCGCCGACGCCGGCCTGGCGCCCGGCGACATCGGCCACGTCAACGCCCACGGCACGTCGACGCCGCTCAACGACGCCGCCGAGTCCGGCGCCACGGTCGAGGTCTTCGGCGAGGCCGGACCGCCGGTCACCTCGACCAAGGGCGTGACCGGGCACCTGGTCGGGGCGACGGGCGCGGTCGAGGCGATCATCGCCCTCGTCGCCGCGACCCGCGGCACGGTGCCGCCGGTGGCCAACCTCGCCGACCCCGACGTCGACCCGACGGTCGACCTCGTGCGCGACGCCGCCCGCACCGTCCCCGTCGCCCCCGCCCTCTCCAACTCGTTCGGCTTCGGCGGGCACAACGCCTCGCTGGTGCTGGTCCCTGCGAGCTGAGGGGCCACCCGCCCGTGACGGTGCTCGACCCCGGCGTGGTCACGCCCATCGGCGCCGACCGCCCCGATGCCGCCCACGCCGAGCTGCGCGAGCTCGACGGCCGCACCGTCGCCTTCTTCCGCGTCGACGGGCGGCGGGCCGACAGCTCCGGCGCGGCCGAGGCCGAGGTGGTCGAGCGGGCCCTGGCCCTGGCCGAGCAGGTCGGCTGCCCGGTGATCGGGCTCGTCCGGTCCGTGGCCGTCGACGTCGGCGCCGGCGGCCTCGACGCCCTCGCCGCCTGGGGCCGGGTGGCGGCCCGGACCGTCCGCCTCTCGGGCGTGGTGCCGCTCCTGCTCGGCGTCACCGGGCCGGTGCACGGCAGCCTCACGCCGCTGCTCGGCCTCGCCGACCACGTGGTGCTGACCGCCGACGCCACGGCCTACCTCAACGGCCCCGGCCCGGTGGGTGCCGTGACCGGTCAGGTGCTGGACCCGGTCGCCCTCGGCGGCGCCACGGTGCACGCGACCCGATCCGGCGTGGCGTCGCTCGTGGCCGAGGACGAGGAGGACTGCCTGGCCGCGCTGGCCGACCTCCTCGCCCACCTGCCCGACAACCACCTCGGCGACCCGCCCCGCTGGCCGACCGACGACCCCGCCGATCGCCGCTGCGCGCAGGCTCGATCGATCGTGCCCCTCGACGCGTCGCGCGCCTACGACGTGCGCGACGTGCTGGCCGACGTGTTCGACGAGGGCAGCCTCCTCGAGGTCCACGCCGACCGCGCCCCGAACATCGTCACCGCCTACGCCCGGCTCGACGGCCGCTCGGTCGCCGTCGTCGCCAACCAGCCCATCGTCCGCGCCGGCACCATCGACATCGACGCCTCGTGCAAGGCGGCCCGTCACGTCCACGGCGCCGACGCCCACGGGCTGCCGCTCGTGACCTTCGTCGACACGCCGGGCTACGAGCCGGGGCGCGACCTCGAGTGGCGGGGGATGATCCGCCACGGCGCCAAGCTCGTCCACGCCTACGCCGGGGCCACGGTCCCCCGGCTCGGCGTCATCCTGCGCAAGGCCTACGGCGGCGCGTACATCGTGATGGACTCCCGCACCATGGGCAACGACCTGGTGCTGGCGTGGCCCAGCGCCGAGATCGCGGTGATGGGCGCGGCCGGCGCCGTGGCCATCCTCAACCGCCGCGAGCTCGACGCCGCCGACGACCCGGCCGCCCGGCGCGGCGAGCTCGAGGACGAGTACCGGGTGAAGTTCCTCTCGCCGCGCATCGCCGCCGAGCGCGGCCTCGTCGACGAGGTGATCGATCCCGCCGACACCCGTCGGGTGCTCGCCGGCGCCCTCGGCCGCCTGGCGCCGAAGCGGCCCGTGCTCCCCCACCGCCGCCACGCCAACGAACCCCTCTAGCCACCACCCGAAGGACCCCCGTGCTGCTGCAGGACCGAACCGTGCTCGTCACCGGCGTGCTCACGCCGTCGTCGATCGCCTTCACGTGCGCCCGGCTCGCCCAGGAGCAGGGCGCCACCGTGGTGCTCACCTCGTTCGGTCGGGCCCGGTCGCTCACCGAGCGGGCGGCGCGCCGCCTGCCCACCCCGCCCGAGGTGCTCGAGCTCGACGTCACCGATCCCGAGCACCTGCGTCGGCTGCCCGAGCACCTCGCCGATCGCTACGGGCGCGTCGACGGCGTCGTGCACGCCGTCGGCTTCGCGCCGGCGACCTGCCTGGGCCAGGAGGACGGGCTCCTCGCCGCCGAGTGGGACGACGTGGCCACCGCGCTGCAGGTGTCGGTGTACTCGCTGCCGGCGCTGGCCCGAGCCCTCAAGCCCCTCATGCGCCCACGCTCGGCCATCGTCGGCCTCGACTTCGACGCCACGGTCGCGTGGCCGGCCTACGACTGGATGGGCGTGGCCAAGGCCGCCCTCGAGTCGGCCGCCAGGTACCTGGCCCGCGACCTGGGCCCGGCGGACATCCGCGTCAACCTGGTCGCCGCCGGTCCCCTGCGGACGGTCGCGGCCCGCAGCATCCCGGGCTTCGCCGAGATCGAGCAGGTGTGGGCCGAGCGGGCGCCGCTCGGGTGGGACGTCGACGACCCCGAGCCGGCAGCTCGGGCCGTCGTCGCCCTCCTGTCCGACTGGTTCCCCGCCACCACCGGCGAGATCGTTCACGTCGACGGCGGCGTGCACGCCATCGGCGCCGCCCACCGCGCCGGCCACGGGCCGCCGTAGCATCGACGGCGATGGCGCACCCCACCTCCCGGCCCGCCGCGCCGGCGACCTCGCCCCCCGGGGCGGCGCGCTGATGGACCGCTACCAGTACCTCCTGCTCATGGGCGCCTGCGTGCTGATCACCCTGCCCCTCGAGCTGGTGCTGGGCGCCCGGGTGTGGCGCCGGCCACGCCGGTTGGCGCTGGCGCTGGTGCCGGCGCTCGTGCTGTTCGTGGCCTGGGACCTGGGCGCCACCGCCACCGGCACGTGGGACTTCTCGAAGCGCTACACGATCGGTGTCGAGCTGCCCGGCGGCATGGCCATCGAGGAGCTGGTCTTCTTCACGGTCATCCCCGTGTGCGCGCTGCTCACCCTCGAGGCCGTCCGCTCGCTGCTCGGCCGCCGTCGGGGCGCCGCCTGATGCCGATCTACCCGACGCTCGCGGGCGCGGCGGCGCTGGCCGTGATCGCCCTCGAGCTGCTC
>DATAGR010000752.1:0-2342 GCA_036263575.1 Aquihabitans sp.
GGTCCCGCCGGACCGGGCGAGCAGCTGCTCCACCGTCACCGCCGACGACTCCGGGCGGTCGGCCCGTGACCGGCGGGAGCCGTCCGAGGGGTCGCGGTCGCCCGCGCTCCACCTCGTCGGCTCATCCCCCACCGGTGTCGACACCTTCTCGTCGTCCGTCGCCGCGGCACCCTGCCGGGCCGGTCCCGTCTCGCCGCGTCATCTCGCCGCGTCATCTCGCCGTGTCTGCTAGCCGTGTCATCGAACCGTGTCATCGATCCGTGTCATGGCCCTCACCACACGTGACGACCCACGATACGGGGATCGAGGGCCGCGCACCGGGGTGACGCGCGGATCCGCCGTTCCCGCGCGGGGTGCGACCGGATAGTGGGCCACGGTGATCCGCCGTAGCGTGATCCCGGTGAAGCTCCCGTCGCTGCCGCTGCCGTCCCTGCCGGGCCCGTCCGACGTGGTCGCCGCCGTCGAGGGGCTGCGCGAGGGCGTGGGGGACGCCCTGGCCCTCGTCCCCCGGGTGGCCACCGCCGTCGGCCGGCTGGAGGAGCTCCTCGACCGGGTGGGCGCCCTGCTCACCCGCGCCGAGGGGATCGCCGAACGGGCTGACGCCGCGGTGACCGGGTTGGCGGCGACCCGGGCCAAGGCCGACGAGGCGATCGAGGGCGTCGCGCGCACGCAGGCCAAGGCCGACGCCGCCATCGACGCCGTCACCGCCACCCAGACCAGTGCCGACGCCGCCATCGACGCCGTCACCGCCACCCAGACCAGAGCCGACGCCGCCATCGACGCCGTCACCGCCACCCAGACCAGGGCCGACGCCGCCATCGACGCCGTCACCGCCACCCAGACCAGGGCCGACGCCGCCATCGACGCCGTCACCGCCACCCAGACCAAGGCCGACGCCGCCATCGACGCCGTCACCGCCACCCAGACCAAAGCCGACGGCACCGTCGACGCGGCCGCCGGCCTGGTGGCGCGCGTCGATCCGCTGCTCGCCGACTACGAGCCCGCTCTCACCGCACTCGCCCCCGTGGTGCGGCGGCTGGCCGCGAGCGTCCACCCCGACGAGGTCGACGCGCTGGTCACGCTGATCGACCGGCTGCCGCAGCTGGTGATCCACCTCGACGAGGACGTCCTGCCGGTGCTGGAGACGCTGGCGACCGTCGGTACCGACGTCCACGACATCGTCGACACCGTGCAGGACATGCGCCAGATCGTGAAGGGCTTCCCGGGCTCCAAGCTGTTCCGCCGGCGCGGGGCCGAGGAGATCGCCGAGGACGAGGACCGGGTCGCGCAGGAGGACGGGCACGCCGGCTGAGCGGCCCGCCCTCCCGTGGCGGCGTCACGTCTCGGTGGGGTACCCCAGGGCGCGGACCACGTCACCGATCCGCTCGAAGGTCTCTCCGGCGGGCAGCTTCTCGAGCTCGGCGGCGACGACGTCGGGAGCGCGGTGGTCGCGCGCGGCCTCGACCAGCCCCGGCCCGTCGTTCGGGAAGTCGGCACGGACCAGCCAGCGGGCCAGCTCGGCCCGCGCGACGACCGCGTCGCGGTCCATGCCCACCGGCGTGCCGCCCACCATGGTGCCGGCCGGGTCGGCGCCGATGTCGGGCTCGCCCTCGGCGACCGGCTCGACCTCGCGCCACTCGTGCGACCGGGTGGCGTGCTCCCCCTTGAGCATGCCCTGGATCTCGTGCTCGAGCTCCTCGTCGACGCGAGGGCTGTGCTTGGTGCTGCGCGCCGACGTTCCGGCGAACTGGTCTGACGATTCGGTCACGCTGTCTCCTCGGGTGTGCGCCCGGCCGGGGCCGGGCCGCTGGCTCAGTCCTTCGACAGGGCGCCGGGCTTGTGCACGGCCGTGCCCCCGCTCTTCTCGCTCTTCACCTCGTACTGCGGGTCGTCCTCGCTGGCCCGGACGGTCCGCCCGGCCGCCTCCGTGTCCTCGGTGATCTTCCGCTGGACCGTGCCCTCGGCGGTGCCGCCGTGGCTCTTCCAGCTGACGTGGTCGCCCTTCTCCAGGTCGTCGGCCACGGGGCTCCTCCTCGGGTGATGGGTCGGTGTCGCGATGCGTCCGGTCCTGCCGTGCCCCCGCCGGGAACCGCACACACATGGGTCCGCATGCCGGCCTGCCCTCGCTCCCACCCCGGGCAGGCCGTCACCCGATCGGGGACGAGATCGGCCGGAAGAGGCCGCGCACCGGGGTCCGGTCACGTAGCGTGGGCGTTGACGGGTGGACCCGACTCGGACGCGCAGGTCAGCGGCACGACGCGCTCACTGTGCGTGATGAGGCCCCGTCCCGGATCGCCGGCCCGGTCGACCCCATTCCCCCGGGGACGGCCGGGTCGGCCCCG
>DATAGR010000753.1:0-1770 GCA_036263575.1 Aquihabitans sp.
TGGTTCCTCCACGTCCGCTTCCACCGCACGCAGGACCCGGCCCTGCTCGACGGGCTCGTCCACGAGTACGAGCGCTACGCCCTGTCGATCGCCCGCCGCTTCCACCGCGAGCGCGAGCCGCGGGAGGACCTCGACCAGGTCGCACGGGAGGCGCTCGTCGGGGCGCTGCACCGCTTCGACCCCGAGCGCGGCCTGCCGTTCCCCTCGTTCGCCACGCCCACGATCGTCGGTGCGCTGCGCCGCCACTTCCGCGACCGCGGCTGGGCGGTGCGGGTGCCTCGTCAGGTCCACGAGCTGACCGTCGCCGCCCGCACCACCACCGAGCGGCTGACGCCCGTCCTCGGGCGCCCGCCGACCATCGCCGAGGTCGCCCACGAGCTGGGCGTCGACCTCGACGACCTCCTGAACGCCGAGGAGGCGGCCCACGCCCGGGAGACGGCATCGCTCGACGCGACGCCCGACGAGGGCAGCGGCTCGCTGCTCGACCAGATCGGCCACGAGGACGGCAGCATCGACCTGGCCGAGAACCTCCTCGACCTCCGGCGGGCCATGGCCGAGATCTCCGCCGACGATCGCGCCCTCCTGCAGCTCTACTACTTCGAGAACTGCAGCCAGGTGGAGATCGCCCAGCGCCTCGGCGTGAGCCAGATGCAGGTCTCGCGCCTGCTCACCAGCACGCTCCGCCGCCTCCGACGCCGCATGGGTCCGCGATGAGCACCCTGGACGAGCACCCGACGCCGTCGCCGGACCTGCGCGTCGAGGTCATCGACCGGGCCGACGGGCCGTGGGTGCGGCTGCACGGCGAGTTGGATCGTCGCAACGAGGCCGCGCTGCGATCCGCGCTGGGTCGCGTGGTGCGCCCCGACCGGGGCATCACCATCGACCTCACCGACGTCGCGTTCGTCGACGCCGGCGGCCTCCGCGCCCTGCACGACCTCCAACAGTTCCAGGAGACCGTGCACCAGCCGGTCACGATCTGCCAGCCGTCGACCTTCGGCCGGCGCCTCCTCGGCTTCGTGGGCCTGACGGCGGTCGCCGCCCTCCCGTCCAGCTGACGGCGCCCGCCCGGCTGGACGGCGCCCGTCCGGCCTCGGTCCTCAGTCGTCGGTGCCGGGCGACCGACCGGTCGTGAAGTCGCGCGCCAGGTCGACCACCTTGCGGTTGGTCCGCCGCGACGCCCGCCGCAGGAGGTCGAAGGCCTCGCGCTCACCGATCCCGTGGCGCTCCATGAGGATGCCCTTGGCCATGGAGATGTCGTCCCGGTTGCCCAGCGCCCGGCGCAGCTGCTCGCCCTCGGTGGCCCCGGCCGCGGCGACGGACGCCTCGGCGGCGAGCAGCAGGCTCACCTGTACGTCGTGCGGGTCAGCAGGTCCGGGCCGCAGGCCGTAGAGGTTCAGGGAACCGAGCGGGCGAGGCCCCACGAAGAGCGGCGCGGACAGGACGCTGCCGAGCGACGCCGCCGCCACCGCCCGCTCGGCGAAGTTCGGCCAGCGGTCGTCGGCGGCGAGGTCGGGCACCTCGACGTGGTCCTTGTCGGCGATCACCGACAGGCACGGGCCCTCCTGCAGCTCGTACTGGATGCGGTCGAGGTCCCGGGCGACGTCGTCGCTGGCCCCGAGGGTGTCGACGCTGCGCCCGTCGACGACGGTGATGCCGCAGTGGTCGCAGAAGTCGACCGCCTCGACGGCGCGGCGGGCGAGGCGGTCCAGGACGTCGAGCAGGTCGTCGGCGCCCTGCAGGGCGGCAGCGTGCGAGCGCAGGTCGATCGGG
>DATAGR010000754.1:0-4755 GCA_036263575.1 Aquihabitans sp.
ACCGTGCGGGCCGGTGCCCGCGCCGGTGGGCAGGATGGGCCCGGTGCAGGCGATCGTGACCCCCGAGGAGATGGCGGCGGTGGACGCCGCCGCGCCCGAGCCGGTGGCGGAGCTGGTCGAGCGGGCGGGGCACGCCGTCGCCCGGGCCGCGCTGCGGCTGCTCGGCGGGGCGTACGGGCGGCGCGTGGTCCTCGTGGTCGGCAAGGGCAACAACGGCGCCGACGGGCGAGCGGCGGCCCGGCGCCTGGAGGCCCGGGGCGTGCGGTGCCGGCTGGTCGACGCCGCCGACCCGCCCGCCGTGCTGCCCGCCGCCGACCTGGTGATCGACGCCGCCTACGGCACCGGCTTCCGGGGCGACTACTCGTTCCCGCCCCTGGCCCGCCCGGTGCCGGTGCTGGCCGTCGACGTGCCCTCGGGCGTGTCGGGCCTGACCGGCGAGGCCTCCGGCCGCCCGCAGGCGGCCAGGCGCACGGTGACGTTCGCGGCGTGGAAGCCCGGCCTGCTGCTGGACGCCGGCGCCGAGCTGGCCGGCGAGGTGGAGGTGGCCGACATCGGCCTGGCGACACCCGATGCGCGGGCGCACCTCGTGGACGGCGCCGATGTGGCGGCCTGGCTGCCCGACCGGCCGCGCTCGACGCACAAGTGGCGGGCGGCGGCGTGGGTCGTGGCCGGCTCGCCCGGCATGACCGGCGCCGCCCACCTCGCCACCCGCGCCGCCCAGCGGGCCGGTGCCGGCTACGTCCGCCTCTCCACCCCGGGATCCGCCCGCGACCCGTGGGCGCCAACCGAGGCGGTGGTCACCTCCCTGCCCGCCGACGGGTGGGCCGCCGACGTGCTGGCGGACCTCGACCGCTTCGCCGCACTCGCCGTCGGCCCCGGCCTCGGCCCGGCTGCGAGCGATGCCGCACAGGTGCGCGAGCTGGTCGCCCGGGCCACCGTGCCGGTCGTGGTCGACGGCGACGGCCTGCGCGCCCTCGGCGTCCGCGCCGCCGAGGTGCTGGCCGCCCGCCCCGCCGGCGCCCCACCGGTCGTGCTGACCCCGCACGACGGCGAGTACGAGGCCCTGGCCGGCGGGGCGCCCGCACCCGACCGCTTCGGCGCCGTCCGCGACCTCGCCGCCCGCCTGGGCGCCGTCGTACTGCTGAAGGGCCCGACCACGCTGGTCGCCGATCCCGGCGGCCACGTCTGGGCGTCGACCGCCGGCGACGCCCGGCTGGCGTCCGCCGGCACGGGCGACGTGCTCACCGGGACCGTCGCCGCGCTGCTCGCCCAGGGGCTGCCCGCCGACCGGGCCGCGGCGGCCGCCTCGCACCTGCACGGTCGGGCCGGGGCCCTAGCCTGGCGCCGCGGCCTGGTGGCCGGCGACCTCGTCGACCACCTGCCGGCCGCCCTCGCCGAAGAGCCCGGAGGCTAGATGTCGCGCCAATCGCCCGTGTCCGAGGTCATGACCACCGACGTCCTCACGTTCTCGCCCGACGACAACGTGGCCGACGCCATGCAGGTGCTCGTGGACCGGGGCATCGACGGCGCGCCGGTGGTCACCGCGGCGGGCGAGGTGGTGGGCATGCTCTCGACCGGCGACCTCATCGTGCAGGAGAGCAAGCTGCACTTCCCGACGGTCATCTCGCTGCTCGGGGCCACCCTCGAGCTTCCGAGCTCGAAGAAGCACTTCGACGAGGACCTCCGTCGCACCCTCGGCTCGACCGTGGGCCAGGTCATGCAGACCGATCCCGTCACCATCGGGGTGGACGACACGATCGAGGAGGCGGCCACCCTCCTGCACCGCCACGAGATCTCCCGCATGCCGGTCGTGGGCGACTCCGGCCTGGTGGGCATCGTGTCCCGGGTCGACATCCTGCGGGGGATCATCAGCGACGACGCGTCGGCCTGAGCTCGGTGCGCCCCGTCTGGGCCGACGTCGACCTCGACGCGGTCGCCGCCAACGTGCAGGCGCTCCGGGAGCTGGCGCGGCCGGCCCTGCTGTGCGCGGTGGTGAAGGCCGACGGCTACGGGCACGGCGCCGTGCCCGTCGCCCGGGCTGCGCTCGCCGGCGGCGCCGACCTGCTCGGCGTGGCCCTGGTGGCCGAGGGCGCCGAGCTCCGGGCCGCCGCGGTGGCGGCGCCGATCCTCGTGCTGTCACAGGCGTCGCCCGACGAGCTCGACGAGCTGGTGGCCGCCGACCTCGACGCCACCGCCTACACGACACCAGGGGTCGAGGCGCTGGCGGCCGCGGCGCGACGCGCCGGGCGGGACCGCACCCGTCCCGTGCCCGTGCACCTCAAGGTCGACACCGGCATGCACCGCGTGGGCGCCCAGCCCGACGAGGTCGTCGACCTGGCCCGTGCCATCACCGCGGCCGCCGGCCTCCACCTGGCCTCGGTGTTCACCCACTGCGCGGTGGCCGACGAGCCCGACGACCCGTTCACGGCCGAGCAGGTGCGTCGCTACCGCGCCGTGCTCGACGACCTGGCCGCCGCCGGCATCGACGTGCCGCTGCGCCACGCCGCCAACACCGCGGCGGCGGTGGCCCACCCCGACAGCCGGTTCGACGTCGTGCGCTGCGGGATCGGCATCTACGGCCTGGACCCGAGCGAGGATCTGGCCGGGCGCGTGGCCCTCCGCCCGGCGATGTCGCTGCACGCCCGGGTGTCGCTCGTGAAGCGGGTGGCGGCCGGCGAGGGCATCTCCTACGGCCTCCGGTACCGCCCCGAGCGGGAGACCACCATCGCCACCGTGCCGTTGGGCTACGCCGACGGCGTGCCCCGCCGGCTGGCGGCCACCGGCGGCGAGGTGCTGCTCGGCGGGGTGCGACGGCCCATCGCCGGCACCGTGACCATGGACCAGCTCCTCGTCGACTGCGGCGACGACCCGGTCGCGGTCGGCGACGACGTCGTCCTGTTCGGCGAGCAGGGCGGCGAGTTCTTGGCCGTGGGGGAGTGGGCACGTCGTCTCGACACCATCACCTACGAGGTGGTCTGCGGCATCAGCCCCCGGGTGCCGCGCCGCTACCGGGAGCAGGCCCCATGAACACCAAGAAGCTGATCGTCCTCGGCGCCAGCGCCCTCGGCGTGGGCGCCGCCGCCTTCGGCGCCTACCGGGCCACCCACCCGAGCGACGCCCGCCGGCCCGACCGCCCCGACCCGGGGCGCCGCCGACCGACCCTCGACGAGCTGCTGTTCACGCTGCCCGACGACGTCGTGCACCACGACCTGCCCACGCCCGACGGCGGCACGATCCACGCCGTCGAGAAGGGCACCGGCCGGCCCCTCGTGCTGCTGCACGGCATCACCCTGCGCGCCGACGTGTGGGCGCCCCAGTTCCACCAGCTCACCGACCGCTTCCGGGTGGTCGCGGTCGACCTGCGCGGCCACGGCACCTCGCGGGCCGGCGCCGACGGCTACGGCATGGGCCGCCTCGCCGCCGACCTGGCCACGCTCCTCGAGGACCTCGACCTCCGCGACGCCATCGTCGTCGGCCACTCCATGGGCGGCATGACCGCCATGCAGTTCTGCGCCGACTTCCCCGAGCTCCTGCGCGAGCGCGTCGCGGGCCTGGTGTTCCTGGCGACGCGAGCGCACCAGGTGGTGCCGCCGTACGTCGACCGGGTCGCCCGGGCGCTCGTCGTCCAGGGGCAGGCCATGGTCGACGGGGGCAGGGAGCTGCCGTCTCGCACCACGATGACCAACCGCGTCGTGCGGGCCGCGTTCGGCGATCGACCCTCGGCCGTCGCCGTCCGGCTCGTGGCCGAGATGGGGCAGGCCATGGAGCCCGCCGCCCTGCTGCCCTCGCTCACCGGCCTGCTCGACCACGACGCCAGGGACGCGCTGCGGGCGACCAAGACCCCCTCGCTGGTCGTCGTGGGCACGCGCGACCTCCTCACCCCCGTGCCCTCGGGCCGCCACCTCGCGCACCTGCTCCCCGACGCCGACTTCGTCGTGCTGCCCCGCGCCGGCCACCAGCTGATGCAGGAGCGCCCGGCCGAGCTGGCCGAGCTCCTCGACGCCTTCGCCGCCCGCATCAGCGGCGAGGCGGCGTCGGTCGTGGAGGCGGTCGCCGAGGCCGACGGGCCGGTGTCGGCCGGCCAGGTCGAGCACTCCGAGGAGGAGGTCGATCGGTAGGGATCGACCGTCGGGCGCTCACTACGATCGCGCCCGTGCCCCCCTCGTCGTCCGAGCCCCGTCGCGCCGTCGCGCCCCGGCCCGGCGCAGCGGCCGGCACCCCCGCAGGGGGCAGGCCGTGACGGCGTGGCCGCTGGTGGCCCGCACCTCGTCGGCCGCCGAGACCCAGGCCCTGGCCGGCGCCCTCGCCGAGCTCACCGGGCCCGGCGACCTGCTCGTGCTGGCGGGGGAGATGGGCGCCGGGAAGACGGCGTTCGCCCAGGGCTTCGCCCGCGGCCTGGGGATCGCCGAGCCGGTCACGAGCCCCACGTTCACCATCGTCCGCGAGTACGCCGGCGGGCGCCTGGCCCTCCACCACCTCGACGTCTACCGCCTGGGCGACCTGCGCGAGGTCCTCGAGCTCGGCGTCGGCGAGATGCTCGACGAGGACGCCGTCATGCTCGTGGAGTGGGGCGACGCCGTGCTGCCCGCCCTCGGCGACCGCTACCTCGAGGTCCGCCTCACGTTCGGGGAGGGCGACGACGACCGGCGCGTGGAGATCTCGGCCAGCGGCGGGCCGTGGCAGGCCCGCCAGCGCCCGGTCGCCGAGGCCCTCGCCACGTGGACCGGGACCGGCGGGGGCCCGACGTGCTGATCC
>DATAGR010000755.1:0-3122 GCA_036263575.1 Aquihabitans sp.
CGACCTTGCGCAGCTCGGCGTTGACCTCGCGCACGAACTGGCGCGGCTTGGTCCGGGGCTCGCGCGGCGCGTTGGGCGACGGCGCCTGGCGGCGCGTCGCCTTGGGCGTGCCGTCCTCGGACAGCTGCCCCTGCCGCTGCATCAGCCGCTTGGTCTCTCGGTTCATCGCCATGGCCAGCCTCGGCGCACCGCGTGGTCGGGTGCGTGTCGTCGTCAGAGTGGAGGAGCAGGGCAGGAGGGACTCGAACCCACAACCTTCGGTTTTGGAGACCGGTGCTCTGCCAGTTGAGCTACTGCCCTCGGGGTTCTTGCTCGGCGGGCAACCCTAGCCGCGCTCGGGCGCGATGCTCCAAGCAGCCCCCTGGTGCCCTTCCAGGTGTCGTCGGTCACCTGCCGTGGCACCCTGGGACGGTGACCGACGAGCAGCGACCCGCACCCAGCGCGCCCGAGGACCCTGCGATCGGGGCCGACGTAACGCAGGTGGCGGTCACCGGGTCCGAACGGGTGATGCGGTACCAGGACCCGGCTGCGGCCGAGCTCGACGAGCTGGTGGAGACGGCCCGACGCGGCGACCAGGTCGCCTTCGGCGAGCTGGTCCGGCGGACCCACGCGGAGACCTTCGCCCTCGCCCGCCGCCTCGTGTCCGACGACGACGACGCCGCCGACGTCGTGCAGGAGGCCTACCTGCGGGCCTTCCGGTCGATCCGGCGCTTCCGGGGCGACGCCCAGTTCTCGACCTGGATGTACCGGATCACCGCGAACTGCGCGTCGACCCACCTGGGCAAGCGCCGCCGCCACCGCCACGACGAGCTCGACGAGGAGGTCGCCGTGCCCGACCTGCACCCGGACCACGACCCCTCGGCGGCCGCCGACGCCACCCTGCTCCGGGACCGGCTCGAGGACGCCATCGCCGACCTGCCCGCCCGCCTCCGTGCCGTGGTGGTGCTGCGCGACGTGTACGACCTCAACCACGCCGAGATCGCCGAGGAGCTCGGCATCTCGGAGTCGGCCGCCAAGGTTCGCCTCCACCGGGCCCGCCGCAAGCTGCGGACCCGGCTCTTCCCGCTGCCCGGCGAGGAAGGGACCGACGACGTCGAGGAGCACGCCCGTGCAGTGTGACGCCATCAGCGAGTCGTTGGCCGGCGTGGTCGACGGCGACGCATCGCTCGACCGCGCCGGGCGCCGCCACGTCGAGCGGTGCCTGCGCTGCCAGGCCGAGCTGGCCCAGTACCGCAAGCTGCTGCGGGCCATGCAGGCCCTGCGGGCCGAGGTCGCCCCGCCGCCGCCGGGCCTGCTCGGCGACGTGCTCGCCCACCTGGAGGCCGCCGGGGCGCGCAGCGCCGTGCGGGCCACGCTCACCGGCCGCAAGGTCGCCTACCTCGGCGGCATCGCCGCCGCCGCCACCGCGGCGGGCGCCGGCGCAGCGATCGTGCTGGTCAGCCGGGGCCGCAAGGGCCGCCTCCCCCTCGCCGGCTGAGTGGGCGCGACCGCCACGGTCGTGCTCGCGGCCGGCGCCGGCACCCGCTTCGACGGGTCCACCCACAAGCTCGCCAGCGCCCTGGCCGACGGCACCTCGCTCGCCCGGCGGGCGGTCGAGGTCGCCCTCGCCGCGGCGGTGGGCCCCGTGGGCGTCGTGGTCGGCGCCGTCGATGCGGCGCGGCTCGACCTGCCGGCGGGCGCCACGGTGATCGCCAACCCGGTGTGGGCCGACGGCCAGGCCACGTCGCTGCAGGCCGCCGTCCGGTGGGCGGGCGGTGCCGGCCACGACGCCGTGGTGGTGGCCCTCGCCGACCAGCCCGGCCTGACCACGTCGGCCTGGCGGGCGGTCGCCGCGGCCACCGCGACGCCGGTGGCGGTGGCCACCTACGACGGGCGCCGGGGCCACCCGGTCCGGCTGGGCGAGGCGGCCTGGCCCCTGCTGCCCACCACCGGCGAGGAGGGCGCCCGGTCGGTGCTGCGCGCCCGGCCGGAGCTGGTCACCGAGGTGCCGTGCGCCGGCGACCCCGCCGACATCGACACCGCCGCGGACCTGGCGCGCTGGCACGCCGCCCACCCGACGGACGGCCCGGGGCACGCACGCTGACCGCGGGCTCGGGCGGGGGAGGCGGGTTCAGGCGAGGGCGCCAGCCGGCACCGACACCGGCGCCCGCCGGCAGTTCTCGATGACCTCGGTGGTCATCTCGTCGACCCGGACGTCGGGGACGTCGTGGGCCATGTCCGGGTACATCACGAGGCGCGAGCCGGGCACGGCGCGGGCCGTGGCCATGCCGCCCGACGGGCGGACGAGGCGGTCGAGGATCCCGTGGACCACGAGCGTGGGCGCGGTGACCCGGCGCAGGTCGGCCGTGCGGTCGCGCGTGGCGGTGACGGCGAGGGTCTGGCGGGCCAGGCCCTCTTGGGCCACCACCGGATCGCCCTGGCGGCGCATCCGCAGCACCTCGAGGTCGCGCACCGCCGCCTCGTCGAAGTGTGGCCCGGCGATGAGCCGGCCGACCTCGATGGCCGCCTCGATCGAGGTGTCGCCCGAGCGACGGCTGCGCAGCAGCGCCGGCAGGAGCGCCGGGTGGAGCTTGCCGGTGCGGCGGGCCCCGGTGTTCGACATGATCGAGGTGAGCGTGGCCACCCGGTGCGGGTGGCCGATGGCGAGCTCCTGGGCGATCATCCCGCCCATGGACACGCCGACGACGTGGGCCCGCTCGATGCCGAGGTGGTCCAGCAGGCCGGCGGCGTCGTCGGCCATGTCCCGGAGCGTGTAGGGCACCGATGCCGAGCGGGGCGCCACCAGCGACCGGGCCAGGTCGGTGACCGTGGGCGCCGGCGCGTCGACGCGCGACGACATCCCGACGTCGCGGTTGTCGTAGGCCACCACGTGGTAGCCGGCCTCGGTGAGGCGCTCGATGAACCGCGGCGGCCACAGGATCAGCTGGGCGCCCAGGCCCATGACGAGCAGGACGGGCTCGCCGTGGGCGTCCCCGTGGCGCTCGTACTCGAGCGAGATCCCGTTGGCGAGGTCGGCCTGCATCGGCGTCGCGCTACTTGATGATCTTGGTGACGCGGCCGGCGCCGACGGTGCGGCCACCCTCACGGATCGCGAACCGCAGGCCCTCGTCCATCGCGATCGG
>DATAGR010000756.1:0-8082 GCA_036263575.1 Aquihabitans sp.
CAGATGGTGGCCACCGCCGAGACCGTCGAGTGGATCCAGGTCCGCAACGAGGTCGAGGCGCTCATGCTCGAGTACAGCCTCATCAAGCAGCACCGGCCGCGCTTCAACATCCGCCTGGTCGACGACAAGAGCTACCCCTTCCTGGCCGTGACCGTCGGCGACGACTGGCCCCGCCCGATGGTCATGCGAGGGGCGCGCCGCAAGGGCGTGCGGTACTTCGGCCCGTTCGGCAGCGCCTACGCCATCCGTGAGACCCTCGACCTCCTCCTCCGCACGTTCCCGCTGCGGACCTGCTCCGACAACAAGTTCCAGCACCACGAGCGGCTCGGCCGGCCGTGCCTGCTGTTCCACATCGAGAAGTGCTCGGGGCCGTGCGTGCGCGAGGTCGAGCGCGACGACTACCAGCGCTACGTCGACGACCTCCTGCAGTTCCTGGAGGGCGACACCGACGAGGTCGTGGTCCGGCTCCGGACGGGGATGCAGGAGGCGGCCGAGGACCTCGAGTTCGAGCGGGCGGCCCGCCTGCGCGACCGCCTCGCCTCGGTGACCAAGGCGATCGAGCGCCAGCAGATGGTGGCCGACCGCAACGAGGACCTCGACGTGTTCGGCGTCGCCGACGACGAGCTCGAGGCGGCCGTGCAGGTCTTCCACGTCCGCAAGGGCCGGGTGGTCGGCCGCAAGGGCTTCGTGATGGACAAGGTCGAGGACCTCACCGAGCACGAGCTCACCGGCCGCATCCTCGAGGGCTTCTACGCCGAGCCGCCGCCCATCGGCATGCCGAAGCAGGTGCTGGTGCCGTGGGACCCCGAGGACGTCGACCTCTACCAGCAGTGGCTCACCGGGCTGCGAGGGTCGGCGGTGGCCGTCCGGGTGCCCCAGCGCGGCGACAAGCGGACCCTCCAGGAGACGGTCACGAACAACGCTCGCGAGGAGCTGGTCCGCCACCGCCTCCGCAGGGCGAGTGACCACAACAGCCGGGCCAAGGCCCTCAACGAGCTGCAGGAGCACCTCGGCCTGCCCGAGCCGCCGCTGCGGATCGAGTGCTACGACATGAGCCACATCCAGGGCAGCGACTACGTCGGCTCCATGGTGGTCATGGAGGACGGCCTGCCCAAGAAGTCGGAGTACCGCCGCTTCAAGATCAAGAGCGGCCAGGGCAACGACGACTTCCGTGCCATGGAGGAGGTGCTCACCCGCCGCCTCACCGCGTACCTCCACGACCGGAAGCTGCCGGTCAGCGAGCGGGGCCGCTTCTCGTACCCGCCGCAGCTTCTGCTGGTCGACGGCGGCAAGGGCCAGCTCGGCGTGGCCGTGAAGGTGCTGGCCGACCTCGGCCTGGACGAGGAGATCCCGGTGGCGTCGCTGGCCAAGCGCTTCGAGGAGGTCTTCGTGCCCGGGCAGGCCGATGCCATCCGCATCCCCCGCCAGTCCGAGGGGCTGTACATGCTCCAGCGCCTGCGCGACGAGTCCCACCGCTTCGCCATCTCGTTCCACCGCGAGCTGCGGGGCAAGCGGATGACCGTCTCGGCGCTCGACGGCATCCCCGGCCTGGGTGAGACCCGCAAGAAGCGGCTCACCAAGGAGCTGGGCGGCGTGACAGCGGTGAAGAAGGCGAGCCTCGAGGAGCTGAAGGCCCTCTCGTGGCTGCCCGACCCCGTCGCCGAGGCGGTCCACGCCAAGCTCCACGAGCAGCGCTGAGGGGCCCCGGCGAAGTCAGCCGGTCACGGCCGCCCAGGGCGGCGCCAGCTCGAGGATCTCGGCGTGCACCGGGCACGCCGGGTGGTGCGCGCCGGGCAACCAGCCCGTCGACATGAGGAACTCGCCGGTGATCTCGCCGCCCGTGAAGCGGAACGACCGCTTGAACAGCGCCACCCAGGCCGCCTTGTCGAGCGGGTGCTGCTCGGCCAGCCACCCGTGGAAGCTGCCGTGGTTCGCCCGCAGGACCTGGATGGTGGCGGCGTTGACGATCGCGGCGTCGACCTTGAGGCGGTTCCGGATGATCCCGGCGTCGGCCAGCAGCCGCTCGCGCTCTGCGTCGCCGTAGGCGGCGACCGCGTCGACGTCGAAGCCGTCGTAGGCGGCACGGAACGCCTCGCGCTTCTTCAGGATGGTCAACCACGAGAGGCCGGCCTGGTTGATCTCCAGCACCAGCCGCTCGAAGAGCGCCGTCTCGTCGGTCGTGGGGAAGCCGTACTCGTGGTCGTGGTACGGCCCGTGGAACGGGTGGCCGGGGGCGGCGGCGCAGTAGGAGTCGGGGGGCACGGCGTCGTCGGTCACCCGGCGGATCGTACGCCTGTTCGGGACGCAGGGCGGGACCACCCGTGCGGGGGAGGGTTCTGTGGAGCGGGCGGCGAATGGCGCGAGGTCCGACCGTCCCCAGGAGCCCGTGCATGTCCCGACGCCAGGTGGCCGACCGCCTCGCCGCCGTCCCGCTCTTCGCCGGGCTGACCCGCAAGGAGCTCGGGCACCTCGCCGATGGCACCGAGGTGGTCGAGGTCCCGGCCGCGGCGCTGGTGGTCCAGCAGGACGACTACGGCGAGGGCGTCTTCGTGATCCTCGACGGCGCGGCGCGGGTGGTCCGCAACGGCCGGACCGTCGCCCGCCTGCAGGCCGGCAGCCACTTCGGCGAGCTGGCCCTGCTCGACCCGGGGCCCCGCACGGCGTCGGTGATCACGACCGAGCCCAGCCGGCTGGGCGTCCTGGGCGCCGCCGCCTTCCGCGTCGGGCTCCGCGAGTCGCCGAAGATGGCCGAGCGCCTCCTCGCCTCGCTGGCCCGCCGAGCCCGAGACGAGGGCTGGCGCAGCCACTGACCCGGTCACCGGGCCGGTGGGCCGGTGGGCCTACCGTGGTCGGCACCATGCCTGACGACATCGACCTCTGGGAGGCCCACGCCGGCTGGTGGCAGGAGGGCTTCACCGAGGGCGCCGACCCCGAGTACGTCGAGCAGATCCTCCCCCTCGCCGCCGAGTTGCTGGCCGGGTTCGACCGGGTGCTCGACGTCGGCACCGGCGAGGGCCAGGTCGCCCGCCTCGCCGTCGAGCAGGGCTCGTCCCTCGTCGTCGGCGTCGACCCGACCGCCAACCAGGTGTCGGCCGCGGCCGGCCGCGGCGGCGGCGCCCACTACGCCCGCTCGGGGGCGGACGCCCTGCCCTTCCCGGACGCCGCGTTCGACGCGGTGGTCGCCTGCCTGGTCTTCGAGCACATCCATGCCGTCGACGACGCCATCGACGAGGTGGCCCGGGTCCTCCGCCCCGGCGGTCGCTTCGCGTTCTTCCTCAACCACCCCCTGCTGCAGACCCCGGGGAGCGGTTGGATCGACGACCAGACCCTCGACCCGCCCGAGCAGTACTGGCGCATCGGGCCGTACCTCGTGGAGGACGACTCCGTGGAGGAGGTCGAGAAGGACGTCTTCATCCCGTTCATCCACCGGCCGATGAGTCGCTACGTGAACGCGATGGCCGACGCCGGGCTGACCCTGCGCCGCATGCTCGAGCCGCCGCCGCCGCCCGGCTTCCTCGCCCGCGCCGCCGAGTACCTCGAAGCGGCCTCGATCCCGCGCCTCCTCGTGCTCGTGGCCGAGCGCGAGGTCCGGTGAGCGGCCGCGAGGTCGTCGACGACGTGACCCCACCGTTCGACGACGCCGAGCCGCGCGGGAGCTGGGTCCCCGAGCCCGACGACCTCCTGCCCGACACGCCGATGTGGCTGTCGCACCACTGGCCCTCGGGCTACGACCGCTGCGCGGTGGTGGCGGGCCTGCACATCTGCCGCCGCTGCCTCGTGCTGTACCCGCTGGCCCTCGTGGCCGGCATCGCCATCGGCATCGGCTCGTGGTGGCCCCACCGCCTGGACCCCTGGGTCCTCTGGCTGTTCCCCCTCCCCGGCGTCGTCGAGTTCGTGCTCGACAACGTGGGCGCCATCCGGTACTCCCCGGTGCGCCAGGTCGTGCTCTCGGCGGCGGGTGCCGTGGCCGCCGGGCTCGGCTACGTGCGGTACCTCGACGACGCCACCGACGCGCTGGTGTGGAGCGTCGTGGCCGCGTACACCACCGCCTGCGTGGCCGGCGTGGTCGTGGGGACGCTCCGCCGGCGGGAGGCCGCGTCGTGAGCACGCTCGCCCCCGCCCACACCGGCTGGCGCCGCCACCTGCGCGGCGCACGGCCCGCCGTCACCGACGGCGAGATGGCCGTGTTCATCGTGTGCGTGCTGGTCACGACGATCGGGTTGGCCGGCGACATCGCCCGCCACCTGGAGCACCCGGAGTCGCTCGAGAACGACTTCCTCTCCGGCTGGCACCTCGTGCTCTACGGCGGCGTCGCCTCGGTCGGTGCGTTCATCGGCGTCGGCGCGATCCGGCGAGGGCCGGCCTACCTCGCCTCGGTCGCCACGGGGGTGATCGGCTTCGCCCTCCTGTCGTTCGGCGGCGCCTTCGACGCGGTCTGGCACGAGGTGTTCGGCACCGAGGCGTTGGTCGAGGCACTGGTGAGCCCGCCGCACCTCGTCGTGTTCGCCGGCCTCGCGTTCCTCCTCACGTCGCCGATCGTCGTGCTGTGGGGGCGGCCGGCGACGCGATTGGGCCTGGTCGGCTCGGTGGCCGTGCTGGTGTCGATCGTCTCGACGGTGCTCGTCACCAGCCTGTTCACCGGCTTCCTGTCGCCGCTCTCGGGCGGCCTGTCGCTGCAGGTCGGCTACGTCGAGCCGCTCGTGGGCGAGTCGGTGCAGGAGTACGACACCGTCAGGGGCCTCGGCATCGCCATCTGGACCAGCGCCCTGCTGGCGGCCGCCTTCACCGTGGTCCTGGTCCGGTTCCGGCTGCTCCCCGGCGCCGTGCTCGTCGGGTTCCTGCTGCTCGGCATCCCGCCGCTCGTGGTGTCCGAGCCCGAGTCGATCTACCCCCTGACCCTCGGGTTCGCCGCCGCCGGGGTGGTCATCGAGGTGTGCGTGCTGCTGCTCGGACGACCCACGCTCGGGCGGGTGGCGGCCTCGGTCACGGGCGCCGCCGCCGGCGCCGCGCTGTGGGCGGCCACCTTCGCCGGCCTCGCCGCCGACGACCGCCTGGCCTGGACCGAAGCCCTCTGGGCCGGGACGATCACCCTCTCCGCGCTCGTCGGCGCCGCGGTCGCCGGCCTCGTCGCCCTGCCCGTGCCCACCGGCGCCGCCGTGGTGGACAGCGTGCCGGGACCGCACCCGGCATGACCGAGACCAGCCACAGCACGGCCTGGCACGCCCGTACACTCGCCGCGGTGACCGAGTTCGCCGTCATCACCGGCCTGAGCGGCGCCGGGCGCTCGACGGCGGCCGACGTCCTCGAGGACCAGGGCTGGTTCGTCATCGACAACCTGCCGGTCGAGCTCATGCCGAAGGTCGCCGAGCTGGCGCTGCAGCCGAGCTCGGAGATCGCCCGGGTGGCCTTCGTGGTCGGGTCCAACTCCGACACCGCCGACCTGGCCCGCATGCTCGACGACCTGCGGGCCTCCGGTTCGCGCGTGCGGGTCCTGTTCCTCGACGCCCGCAGCGACGTGCTGATCCGCCGCTACGAGAGCACCCGCCGGCGCCACCCGGCCAGCTCCGGCGACCTGCTGGGGGAGGCCATCGAGCAGGAGCGGGCCGGGCTCGACCACATGCGCGCCCTCGCCGACGTCGTCGTCGACACCAGCGACCTCAACGTGCACCAGCTGCACGACCGCGTCGAGGAGCTCTTCGCCGCCGACGGCGAGGCCCCCGGGATGCAGGTGACGGTCCTGTCCTTCGGCTTCAAGCACGGGCTGCCGGCCGACGTCGACATGGTGCTCGACTGCCGCTTCCTCCCGAACCCGCACTGGGTCGACGAGCTGCGCCCCCAGACCGGCGAGGACGGACCGGTGCGCGACTACGTGCTCGGCTCGGAGCTGGCCGCCGGCTTCCTCGAGCGCGTCGACGCCCTGCTCGACGTGCTCCTCCCGGCGTTCGAGGACGAGGGCAAGGCGTACCTCACGGTGGCGCTGGGCTGCACCGGCGGGCGCCACCGCTCGGTGGCCATCGCCGAGGAGCTGGCCCGCCGGCTGCGGGAGCGGGGGATCGAGCCGGGCGTGTCCCACCGCGACCTCGCCAAGGGCGGATGACCGGCCCCGCGGTGGTCGCCCTCGGGGGCGGCCACGGGTTGGCCGCGTCCCTGCGCGCGGCGCGCACCTACGCCGGCGCCATCACCGCCGTGGTGTCGGTGGCCGACGACGGCGGCTCGTCGGGGCGCCTGCGCGCCGCGATGCCGGACCTGCCGGCGCCGGGCGACGTGCGCCGCTGCCTCGGCGCGCTGGCGGCCGCCGACTCGGTGCTGGCCCGCACGCTCGAGCACCGCTTCGACGGCGCGGGCGGCGACCTCGAGGGCCACGCGTTCGGCAACCTCCTGCTCGCCGCCCTCACCACCGAGCTCGGGTCGTTCCCCGCCGCGGTCGAGGAGGTGGGCCGCCTGGTCGGCGCGGTGGGCACCGTGCTGCCGGCGACGACCAGGCCGGTCGCGCTCGAAGGCCGGCTGCGGGCGTCGGGGACGGCGGGGGAGCGGCCGGGCGGTCGGGTGGTCGGCCAGGTGGCGGTGCAGGAGTCGACCGGGGTGGCCACCTTGTCGCTGGCCCCGGGCGGTGCGCCGTCGCCGCCGGCGGTGGCCGAGGCCATCCGCACCGCCGACCAGGTCGTGATCGGGCCGGGATCGCTCTTCACGAGCGTGCTGGCGGCGGCGATCGTGCCCGCCGTGCGGCGGGCGCTCCACGCCACCAGCGCGCGCAGGGTGTACGTGGCCAACCTGGCCCCGCAGGAGCCGGAGACCGCGGGGTTCACGCTCGCCGACCACGTCGCCGCCCTCGCTGCCCACGACGTGCCGGTCGACGTCGTGCTCGGCCACGCCGGCCCCGGCGCCGACCCGGCGGTCGCGGGGCCCGACGGGCCGCCCGTGGTGACGTGCCCGGTGGCCGACGACCGCGGGCTCGTGCACCACCCCGAGCGGCTCGGGGCGGCCCTCGCGTCGCTGGTCTGAGCCGCGTCGCCGGGTCGGCGTCGTGTTTCCGACGGGTTTCGGCGGGTCAGGTAGGTTCCCCCGGGCAGGTGGCGCCGCCCGGGGCGCACCGCACCAGCACCCATCCAGAGGAGCTCAGCACCCATGACCATCCGTGTCGGCATCAACGGCTTCGGCCGCATCGGCCGCAACTTCTTCCGTGCCGTCAAGGAGCAGGGCGCCGACATCGACTTCGTCGCCGCCAACGACCTCGGCTCGGTCGACACCATGGCGCACCTGCTGAAGAACGACTCGGTCATGGGCCGCTTCCAGGGCGAGGTCAAGCCCCACGCCGACGGCATCGAGGTCGACGGTGACGTCATCAAGATCCTCGCCGAGCGCGACCCCGCCAAGCTCCCGTGGAAGGACCTCGGCGTCGACGTCGTCATCGAGTCCACCGGCTTCTTCACGAGCCGCGACAAGGCCGCCGCCCACCTCGAGGCCGGCGCCCCCTTCGTGATCGTGTCGGCCCCGGCCACCAACGCCGACGCCACCTTCGTGGTCGGCGTCAACGACGACACCTTCGACGCCGAGAACCACAAGGTCGTCTCCAACGCCTCCTGCACCACCAACTGCTTCGTCCCGATGATCAAGGTGCTCGACGACGCCTTCGGCGTCGAGCAGGGCCTCATGACCACGGTGCACGCCTACACCGGCGACCAGCAGCTCGTCGACGGCCCGCACTCGGACCTCCGCCGGGCCCGGGCCGCAGCGGTGAACATCATCCCGACCTCCACCGGCGCCGCCCGCGCCACCGGCCTGGTGCTCGAGTCCATGAAGGGCAAGCTCGACGGCACGTCGCTGCGGGTCCCGGTGCCCACCGGCTCGATCACCGACTTCGTCGGCAACCTCCGCACCGAGGCCTCGGTCGACGACGTCAACGCCGCGTTCAAGGCCGCCGCCGAGGGCCCGCTCAAGGGGATCCTCGCCTACTCGGAGGAGCCGCTGGTGTCGTCGGACATCGTCGGTACGCCGGTCTCGTGCACGTTCGACTCCGGCCTCACCATGGCCATCGGCAACATGGTCAAGGTCCTCGGCTGGTACGACAACGAGTGGGGCTAC
>DATAGR010000757.1:0-2380 GCA_036263575.1 Aquihabitans sp.
GTGGATCGCGTTGCGGCCGGTCCACGGTCGGGCGGTGTGCGCCCGGGCGCCGCGCAGGGTGACGCGGAGGCGCATGGTCCCCTGGCAGCCGGCCTCGATGGCCGCGTCGGTCGGCTCGCCGAGCAGGGCCACGTCGGCCGCCAGCAGGTCCGGCCGGTCGCGGAAGAGGTGGCCGAGGCCGTTGTGGACGGCCGCGACCTCCTCCCCCGCGTAGAAGACGTAGGTCACGTCGACCGCCGGGTCGGCCACGGTGCGGGCCAGCTCGAGCATCACGGCGAGGCCGGCCTTCATGTCGGTGGCCCCGAGGCCCCACAGCACGTCGCCGTCGACGCGGGCCCGGCCGTTGCCGTTGACCGGCACCGTGTCGGTGTGGCCGGCGAGCAGCACGCGGGTCGGGCGCCCCAGCTCCGTGCGGGCGACGAGGTTGGCCCCGACCCGGTCGACGGCCAACCAGGGCACGGCTCGGAGCTCCTGCTCGAGCCAGTCGGTCAGGACCTCCTCCTCGTGGCTCTCCGACGGCACGTCGACGATCTGGGCGGTCAGGGCGAGCAGGTCGGTCACGAGATCGGTCCTCCGTGCGGCGGCTCCGGGGCCGGCGCGGGCGGTGGCGGTGGCGGGACCGGCGCGGTGTCGTGCGGCCGGCTCCAGCTGCCCGGGGCCGGCACGGGCGGCAGCGTCGACGGCGGTCCTCCCGGCGGCGTCCACCCCGGCGGGCCGCCGGCCACGGGACCGGGCACGGGCGGTGCCCACCCGGGTGTCGTGCCGGGTGGGGACCACGGCACGCCCGGCGCCGCCGTGCTTCCCGGCGGGCCCCACCCGGGCGGCCCGCCGACCGGCTCGCCCCAGCCCGGCATCGGTGCGCCGGCGTAGCGGGCGGCGTTGGCCCGGCCCCGCCGCACGCCGCTCACGATCAGGACGACGACGCCCACGGCGAGGATGGCCAGGCCCCCGAAGACGCCGCCGAGGATGGTGAGCACCGAGCCGGTCGAGCTCCGCCGGCCGACGGCCAGCGCGGCACGGGAGCTCCCGGCGCCGCCGCCGTCGGTGAGCACGGTGCGCAGCTCGTAGCGCCCCGCCACCGCGGCGCGGAAGCTGCCGATCTTGCGGCCGGTGAAGCCGCTGAGGGCGTAGGTCTCGTCGATGGCATCGGCCTCGAGCATGAGGCGCTCCCCCGACGGGTCGAGGATCGTGACGGCCCCGGGGGATCCGGCGCCCTCGTCGGCACCGTCGGCCTCGAAGTAGACGCGGTACGTGCCGGGCTCGTCGAGCAGCACGGCGCCGCCCTCGGGCAGCGGCACGCGCTGGTAGCCCTCGACGGTGTCGGCCATGGAGCGCACGCCGTCGACCAGCAAGATCGCGCCGAACACGAAGCCGATGGCGATCAGTGCCCCGCCCACCCAGAAGCCGATCCGACCCGGCTTCCTCCCCTGCACCGTGACCACCATGCCGGCAGTCTCGCGAACCGGTGCCCGGCGGGGCACCTCGACCGCCCGGTCCCGCTCGAGGTGACCGCACGACGGATCAGCGCAGGCGCCCGACCGCCTCGCGGATCCGCTCGGTCGGCTGCACGGCGGCGATGCGCACGTGGCCGGCCCCGGCCTCCCCGTAGAACTCGCCCGGGCTGACCAGGACGCCCGCCTCGGCCAGGCGGGCGGCCAGGGCCCACGCGTCGCCGTCGGGCGCGGCGGCCCACACGTAGAACGCACCGGCCGGGCCGGTCGCCGCCAGGCCGAGCTCGCCGAGCCCGTCGACGAGCAGGTCGAGTCGTTCCCGGTACCGCTCGCGTTGGGCGGCGACGTGGGCGTCGTCGGCCCAGGCGACCGCACCGGCGGCCTGCACCGGGCCGGGCACCATGAAGCCGGCGTGCTTGCGCAGCTCGGCGAGGTACGTGACCAGCTCGAGGTCGCCGGCGTAGAAGCCGACGCGGGCGCCGGCGAGGTTGGATCGCTTCGACAGCGAGTGCACGGCGAGGACGCCCTCGGTGCCGTGCCGGAGGATCGTGCGCGGCGGGCCGTCCCACGTGAACTCGGCGTAGCACTCGTCGGAGAGGACGGGCACGCCGGCGGCCCTGCCCCACGCCGACGCCGCCGCGAGGTCGTCGAGCCCGCCGGCGGGGTTGCCCGGCGTGTTGACCCACAGGCAGACGGCCCGCTCGGCGTCGGCCGGGTCGATGGCGTCGAGGCGCAGGCGCCAGCCGTCGTCGACCGGCACGGCGATCGCCCGGCACCCGGCGAGGGTGGCGCCCATGGCGTAGGTCGGGTAGCTGACCGCCGGGTACAGCACGGTGTCGAGGTGCGGGGACCGCAGCCGCAGCCAGTGCGGGATGCCGGCCACGAGCTCCTTGGTGCCCATGCACGCGGCGACCTGGGCCGGCGCCACG
>DATAGR010000758.1:0-3299 GCA_036263575.1 Aquihabitans sp.
CGGCCTGTACGCGGTCGTGGTGCTCCCGGCCATGCTCGCCGGGCTGGGCCGCCGGATCGACGCCCTCTCCCTGCGCCGTCGTCCGGTCGACCCCGACGCCGAGGCCCACGGGTTCTGGCACCGGATGGCCACCACGGTGATGCGCCGCCCCGTCCCCATCACCCTGGTGGTCGTCGGGCTGCTCGTCGCCCTCGGCAGCCCCACGGCGGGCATGAAGCTGGGCTTCCCGGACGACCGCGTGCTGCCGCCGGGCAAGGAGGCCCGTGACGTCCAGGACGTGCTGCGGCGCGACTTCTCGTCGGCCGAGGCCGGCGCCGCCGCCGTCGTCGCCCGGGGGACCGGGTCGCCGGCCGAGCGGGCCGACGCCGTCGACGACTGGGCGGGCCGGCTCGCGCGGGTGCCGGGCGTGACCCGCGTCGACGCCGAGACCGGCATCTACTGCGGCTCGGGCGGGTCGGTCGCCGGCATCACCTGCGCGGCGGGCGACCTCGTGCTGCCCGCGGCCCAGAGCCCGGACCTCGTCGAGCGGTTCAGCCGGCCCGACGCCACCTACGTCTCGGTGGTGCCGGACGAGGAGCCGTTGTCCGACGCGGGGGAGCGGTTCGTCGAGGAGCTGCGTGCCGTCGACGCGCCGTTCGACGACGTCCAGGTCGGTGGCCAGTCGGCCCAGCTGGTCGACTCCAAGGCCTCGATCTTCGGCGACGTCCCGCTGGCCCTCGCCCTGATCGCCGTCATCACGTTCGTCCTGCTGTTCCTGATGTTCGGGAGCGTGCTGGTCCCGGTGAAGGCCCTCGTGCTCAACCTGCTCAGCCTGTCGGCGACGTTCGGCGCCATGGTGTGGGTGTTCCAGGACGGCAACGGCGCCGACCTCCTGGGCTTCACGCCCACCGGCTCGCTCGCCGCCACCGTCCCGGTGCTGATGTTCTGCGTCGCCTTCGGCCTGTCGATGGACTACGAGGTCTTCCTCCTGTCCCGCATCAAGGAGGAGCACGACCGAGGGGTCGGCAACCAGCAGGCGGTCGCCGCCGGCCTCGAGCGGACCGGGCGCATCGTGACCGCGGCCGCCCTGCTCATCTCGGTGGTGTTCCTCGCCTTCGCCACGTCGCAGGTCAGCTTCATCAAGCTGTTCGGCATCGGGCTCACCCTCGCCGTGCTGCTCGACGCCTTCGTCATCCGAGGCACGCTGGTGCCCGCGTTCATGCGCCTGGCCGGCGAGGCGAACTGGTGGGCGCCGGCGCCGCTCCGGCGCCTGCACGAGCGCTTCGGGATCAGCGAGCACGTGGACCTCGACGGCGCCACCGCACCCGAGGGCGTGGCGACGGCGACCTCGATGGCGACCGGCGCCCCCGACCCCGCCGGGGCGACGGAGCCGCTCGTGGTGGTGGACGACGGGCGGGGGCACCGCGGCGGCGCCGACGACCCGGAGGGTGCCAAGGTGGGCGGGTGACCCCCCGCGCCACCGCTGCCGCCACGCCCCCGGACGCCCCCGACGACACCTCGGCGAGGCCCCGGGCCCGGAAGGGCGAGGGCGACCGGACCCGGGCCGAGATCCTGGAGGCGGCCGAGGAGCTGCTGATGCGGTCGGGTTCGGAGGACGCCGTGTCGATCCGGGCGGTGGCGGACCAGGTCGGGCTCACGCCGCCCGCGATCTACCGCCACTTCCCGGACAAGGCGCACCTCATCTTCGAGGTCTGCTCCCGGCGCTTCGACGTCCTCGACGAACACGTGGTGCAGCCGATGCTCCGGGCGGCCGAGGATCCGGTGGCGGCGCTGCGGGCGCTGGCCGAGGGCTACGTGCGCTTCGGCGTCGAGCACCCCGAGCACTACCGGATCATGTTCATGGGCCACGCCGACCACACGCCCGAGCTCTACGCCGACGAGCGCATCCTCGAGACCGGGTCCTTCGGCGCCGTCGTGCCCGTGGTGCAGGCCGGCATCGACCAGGGCCTCCTGCGCGACGACGTCGGCGACGCCCTCCTGGTGACGTGGACGCTGTGGGCCGCGCTGCACGGCCTGGTGGCCGTGGCCGTCGCCAAGCCGAACATGCCGGGGCCGCCGTTCGACGCGCAGCTGGCGGCCATGGTCGACGTGCTGCTCCGCGGGATCGTCCGTCCGGCGACCTGAGCGGGGGGACGAGCCGGGCTCGCGCCGTCGAGGCGCGACGCCGGTCAGGAGGGCGGCGGCTCGGAGGCGTCGGGGGTGGGCGGCGCGGCCACCGCGTCGTCGGCTGCGGGCGCCGTCGGCGGCGTGGTCCCCGCGTCGGGGGCGATCTCGGCCTCGGTGACGGGCGCGGCGACCTCGGCCGCCGCCGCCGGCGTGGCCGGCTCGCCCCCGGCGACCCCGGCCTCCTTGGCGACGGCATCGGCGTCGGGCGTGGGTGCGCCGTCGCCCTTCGGCGCAGCGTCGGGCTTGGGCGCAGCGTCGGCCGCGGTCGCCGCCTTCTTCTTCTTGGGCGGGGGCGGCGGCATCAGCTTGGGGAACGGGATGGCCGTGTCGGGCCAGCGGTTGCGGCTCACGCGCGAGAGGCGGTCCATCAGCACGATCGCGGCGGGGTCGTCCTCGGCCGGCTTCACCTGGACCACGCCAGCCTTGACCATGCGGGTCATCACCTCGCGCCCGAGCTCGGTGCGCACCACGGTGAGCGTCCAGTCGTTGAACTTGCCGATCCCGCCGGTCGAGATGTCGGCGTGCTCGGCGGCGAAGTCCGGGCAGCACTGGCAGCCCTCGCGGGTCCAGGCGTGGCACTCCTTGAGCGGCACCTCGTGGTAGCCGCCGTCGTGGGTCCAGATCTGGAAGACGCCCTTGATGTTCATCTTCTTGATCGAGGCGCGCGGGATGCCGTACTTGGCGTCGAAGAGCTCGTCGAAGATGCGGTCGTCGAACGTCTTGGAGCAGAGGAGGCCGATGTTGAAGCGGATCGGCTTGCCGACCTTGCCGATCTTGCGGCTCCACATCACCGGCGACGCCGAGGTCTGGCAACCCATGCCGACCAGCGCCAGGTTCTCGAGGCCGCGCTCGCGCGCTTCGTCGTAGGCGAGCCAGTTCGCCGAGTACGTGTAGCGGCTGCCGGCGGCGTCGAGCACCTCTTGGGCGGTCGTGGCCACGCCCGGCTTGGCCCGCCACGTGGAGCCGTCGCCTTCGAGGTACGACACGAGCGCACCGTCGATGTAGCCCTCGTCGAGCAGCCAGATGAGGATGGCCGACACGAGGCCGCCGTCCTGGCCGAGCTCGTGGACGTGGTCGTCGCTGGCCCGCACCAGGAGCGTCTGCTCGGCGATCCCGTGCAGCTCGGCCTGCTC
>DATAGR010000759.1:0-4448 GCA_036263575.1 Aquihabitans sp.
GTCCCCGAGACCACCGTCCCCGAGACCACGGTGCCGGAGACGACGGTCCCCGAGACCACCGTCCCCGAGACCACGGTGCCGGAGACGACGGTGCCCGAGACGACCGTCCCCGAGACCACGGTGCCGGAGACGACCGTCCCCGAGACGACGACGACCACCGAGGTCCTGGGCACCACCACCATCGCCACCGTGCCCGAGGAGACGACCACCACGGTCGTCGAGGAGACCACGACGACCACCGAGGACACGAACGTGAGCCCCACCACGATCACCTCGGAGCCGCCGTCCACCACCGAGGCCCCGGTCGTCCAGGGCACCTCGACGCCCCCGGGCGTCAGCGGCGGCGCCCTGCCCCGCACCGGTTCCAACTCGCAGGCCCTGGCCTCCACCGGCTTCGCCCTGCTGCTGCTCGGCTCGGTCGTGCTGCTCCGCAGCCGGGCCCACGCCAACCGCTGAACCTGAGCAACCGAACACGAGCGTGAGGTGAGCGCCCCGGGCCCCGTGCCCGGGGCGCTCCCGCGCCCGGCCACCGTCGGCCGGGCCACCGATCCGGCGGCGTGGGGGACCGGGGTAGCTTCCACCGCATGAGCGAGGACCCCGGCACCCCCGTCGACGTGAAGCCCCGGAGCCGGGACGTCACCGACGGCCCGCAGAAGGCCCCGGCCCGGGCCATGCTCCGGGCGGTCGGCATGGGCGACGACGACTGGGACAAGCCCCAGATCGGCATCGCCTCGGCGTGGAACGAGATCACGCCCTGCAACGTGACGCTGCGGAAGCTGGCCGAGCACGCCAAGGGGGGCGTGCGCGACGCCGGCGGGTTCCCGATGGAGTTCGGCACCATCACGGTGAGCGACGGCATCAGCATGGGCCACGAGGGGATGCGGGCCTCGCTGGTGAGCCGGGAGGTCATCACCGACTCGGTCGAGACGGTGGTGTTCGCCGAGCGCCTCGACGGCTTCATCGGGCTCGCCGGCTGCGACAAGAGCATGCCGGCGATGCTCATGGCCGCCGCCCGCCTCGACCTGGCGAGCGTCCTCGTCTACAACGGCTCGATCCTGCCCGGCGAGCACCGCGGGGCGGCCACCGACATCACCAGCGTGTTCGAGGCGGTCGGCGCCCACGCCCTGGGCTCCATCACCGACGACGAGCTCTCGGAGATCGAGCGGACGGCGTGCCCCGGCGAGGGGGCGTGCGGCGGCATGTTCACCGCCAACACGATGAGCAGCATCGGCGAGGCCCTGGGCATGTCGATCCCGGGGTCGGCGTCGCCCCCCGCCGTCGACGGGCGGCGCGAGGAGCACGCCCGGCTGGCGGGCGAGGCCGTCGTGAACCAGCTCCGCCTCGGCATCACCCCCCGCCGAATCCTCACGAAGCAGGCCTTCGAGAACGCGATCGCCGTGACCTCGGCGCTCGGCGGCTCCACCAACGCCGTGCTGCACCTCCTCGCCATCGCCAACGAGGCCGGCATCGAGCTGCACCTCGACGACTTCAACCGCATCGCCGCCAAGGTGCCGCACATCGCCGACATGAAGCCCGGCGGGAAGTTCCA
Source organism: Aquihabitans sp. (assembly GCA_036263575.1). Lineage (GTDB taxonomy): Bacteria > Actinomycetota > Acidimicrobiia > Acidimicrobiales > Iamiaceae > Aquihabitans. The sequence continues at coordinate 1,550 of DATAGR010000759.1, forward strand.
CATGAGCGACCTCGACCGCATCGGCGGCGTGCCCGTGGTCCTGCGCGAGTTGCTCGACGCAGGGCTGCTGCACGGCGACGTCCTCACCGTGACCGGGCGAACCATGGCCGAGAACCTCGACGAGCTGGCCCCGCCCGCGCCCGACGGCGTCGTGGTGCACCCGCTCGACCAGCCGATCCACGCCGAGGGCGGCATCAACGTCCTCACCGGCACGCTGGCGCCCAAGGGGTCGGTCGTGAAGGTCGCCGGCCTGAGCGAGGCCCAGATGCGCTTCGAGGGCACCGCCCGCGTGTTCGACGGCGAGGACGCGGCCATGGCGGCGATCCTCTCCGGCTCCATCGAGCCCGGCACCGTCCTGGTCATCCGCTATGAGGGGCCCAAGGGCGGACCCGGCATGCGGGAGATGCTGGCCATCACCGGGGCCATGAAGGGCGCCGGCCGGGGGGCCGACTGCGCGCTCATCACCGACGGTCGCTTCAGCGGCGGCACGTGGGGCTTCTGCATCGGCCACGTCGCACCGGAGGCCACCGACGGCGGCCCCATCGCGCTGGTCCGCGACGGCGACCGGATCCTGATCGACGTGCGCGACCTGCGGCTCGACCTGCAGGTCCCCGAGGCCGAGCTGGCCGAGCGGCGGGACGGGTGGCAGCCCCTGCCGCCCCGCTACACGCGAGGCGTCCTCGGCAAGTTCGCCAAGCTCGTGCAGGGCGCCGAGACCGGCGCCATCACCAACCCCCGCTGATCCCTGCGGAGCCGTCCCGGCCTCGGGCTGGCGCCTCGCCGGCCGGGGTATTTGCAGTGGGCGTGTGCAATCATCGCGCCACGCAGCCGAGGGCCCCCGCCCGGGCCGACCAGGGGACGACATGACCGACACGATCGACGCATCCACCTCCGGCGACGAGCTCGTCGACGAGCTCCGCACCTGGCTCGAGGACAACTGGGACCCCGACCTGTCGGTGGCCGACTGGTGGGAGCGCCTCGGCCTGGCCGGCTGGGCCGCCCCCACGCTGCCCACCAACGCCTTCGGCCGCGGCGTGGCCCGCAGCCTCGCCGTGCAGGTCCAGCAGGAGATCGTCGCCTTCGGCGCCCTCGGCGCGCCCAGCGGGCTCGGCCTGCTGCTCGCAGCGCCGACCATCGCCGACCACGGCACCCAGGAGCAGATCGACACCTACGTGCGCGACATCGTCACCGGCCAGAAGGCCTGGTGCCAGCTCTTCAGCGAGCCCGGCGCCGGCTCCGACCTGGCCGGGCTCACCTGCCGGGCCGTCGAGGACGGCGACGAGTGGGTGGTCGACGGCCAGAAGGTGTGGACCTCGCTCGGGCAGTCGGCCGACCTCGGCATGCTCATCGCCCGCACCGCCCCGGACGCCCCCAAGCACCAGGGCATCACCTACTTCGCGATCGACATGCACCAGCCCGGCGTCGAGGTGCGGCCGCTGCGGGAGATGACCGGCCACGCCATGTTCAACGAGACGTTCCTCACCGAGGCGCGGGTCCCGTCGTCGGCCATCATCGGCGACCGCAACAACGGCTGGGCCGTGGCCAACACCACCCTCGGCCACGAGCGCGCCGGCCTCGGCGCGGGCGGCGGCAACGCCGGCGGCAACGCCGTCACCCCCGGCACGATCGCCGGCAACCTCGCCAAGCGGGCGGGCGACGTCGCCCCCAAGGCCAGCGAGCCGCGCCGGGGCAGCGGATCGTCCGGGCGGCGCAAGGGCGGCGGCACGGCGTCGCTGCTCATCGGGCTGGCCAAGGGCAACGGCACCATCAGCGATCCCGTCATCCGCCAGGGCCTGGCCCAGCTCCACACCCTCGGCGAGATCGGCCGCTACAACAACGAGCGCCTGAAGGCCACCCGTGCCAGCGGCGGCGACATCCCCGGCATGGGCAACATCTCGAAGCTCTCGATGAGCAACATCGTGCGGCTCCAGCGCGACCTCGGCCTGTCGATCGTCGGCGCCCAGGGGATGCTCCACGCCTACGAGCCCGATGCGCAGAAGGTGCTCGACGAGGCCACGGGCAACCCGTTCCTCACCGCCGTCACCACCACCGCGCTCTACGCCCAGGCCCCGCCCATCTACGGCGGCACCGACCAGATCCAGCGCAACATCATCGGCGAGCGCATCCTCGGCCTCCCCAAGGAGCCGGGCAACGACAAGACCGTCCCCTTCTCCGAGCTGCCCAAGAACACCTGACCCGGGCGGTCCGGCGCCCGCCGCGCTCCGGTCAGGCGGGGCCGGTGAAGCCGCTGACCTCCGTGGTGGCACCGATGCGGGGCGCGGGGTCGTGGTCGTCCTCGTAGCGGGTCAGCTCGGCCCGACCGACCACGTGCCAGTGGACCTCGTCGGGCCCGTCGGCCAGGCGGAGGGTGCGCTGCCCGGCGTACATGCCCGCGAGCGGGGTCCACTGCGAGATGCCGGTGGCGCCGTGGATCTGGATGGCCTCGTCGATGATCTTGCAGACCCGCTCGGGCACCATCGCCTTCACGGCGCTGACCCAGACCCGCGCCTCGGCGTTGCCCATGGTGTCCATGGCCTTGGCGGCCCGGAGGACCATGAGGCGCATGGCCTCGATCTCGATCCGGGCCTTGGCGATGACCTCGGTGTTCTTGCCGAGCCGGGCGAGCGGCTTGCCGAAGGCCTCCCGGTTGAGGCCGCGGCGGACCATGAGCTCGAGCGCCCGCTCGGCGGCGCCGATGGAGCGCATGCAGTGGTGGATGCGGCCGGGGCCGAGTCGGACCTGCGAGATCTCGAAGCCGCGCCCCTCGCCCAAGAGCATGTTCGACGCCGGCACCCGCACGCCGGTGAAGCGGAGGTGCATGTGGCCGTGGGGCGCGTCGTCCTCGCCGAACACGTGCATGGGGCCGATGATCTCGACGCCGGGCGTGTCCATCGGGACG
>DATAGR010000760.1:0-2704 GCA_036263575.1 Aquihabitans sp.
ACTCCTGGCTCTTGTCGACGAAGGAGTCGAACGCCTCCTTGAGCGGGCTGAACCACAGGCCGTCGTAGATCAGCTCGGCGTAGCGGGGCTCGATGCGGGCCTTCTCGCGGTCGAGGTCGCGCTCGAGGCAGATCGACTCGAGGTCCTTGTGGGCGAGGATCAGCGCCAGGGCCGCCGGGCACTCGTAGGTCTCCCGGCTCTTGATGCCGACCCGACGGTTCTCCACCATGTCGATCCGGCCCCAGCCGTAGGCACCGACGATGGCGTTGAGCTTCTCGATGACCTCGAGCATGCCGAGGCGCTCGCCGTCGATCGAGACCGGCATGCCGCGCTCGAAGCCGATCTCGATGTCACGGGGTTCGGTCTCGGTCGGCTTCGTCAGCAGCCAGACGCCCTGGGGCGGCACGGCCCACGGGTCCTCCATCTCCCCGCACTCGATGGCCCGGCCCCAGAGGTTGTCGTCGATGGAGTACACCTTCTCCTTCGTCGCCTGGATCGGGATGCCGTGGTCGTAGGCGTAGTGGATCGAGTCCTCTCGGGTCATCCCCCAACCCCGCACCGGGGCGATCACCTCGAGGTCGGGGGCGAGGGCCCGGGTGGAGACCTCGAAGCGGACCTGGTCGTTGCCCTTGCCGGTGCAGCCGTGGGCGACGGCGTGGGCGCCGGTGCGCCGGGCCGCCTCGACGAGGTGCTTCACGATCACCGGCCGCGACAGCGCCGAGACGAGCGGGTAGCGCCCCTCGTACATGGCGTTGGCCTTCAGGGCGGGGGCGACGAAGTCCTCGGCGAACTCCTTCCGGGCGTCGACCACGATGGCGTCGACGGCTCCGGCGGCACGCGCCCGCTCGCGGACGACGTCCCAGTCGTCGCTCGCCTGGCCGACGTCGACCGCGAGGGCCACGACCTCGACGCCGAGCTCCTCGATCATCCAGCGCACGGCCACGGAGGTGTCGAGACCACCGCTGTAGGCCAGTACCACGCGCTTCGTCACTGTCGTCCTCTTTCGTCGTGTTCGTCGGTGTTCGTCGGTGTCCGTGTCGGGGCGTCGGCGTCAGAGGCCGGCCAGCTCCCGGATGCGGTCGGCCACGGCGGCGCCCTCGACGCCGTCGGCCACGACCACGAGCAGGGTGTCGTCGCCGGCGACGGTCCCGATGACCTCGGTCATCCCGGCCCGGTCGAGGGCGGCGCCCACCACGTTGGCGGTGCCGGGCGGCGTGCGCAGGACCACGATGTTGGCGGAGTGGGCGACCTCGACCACCCAGTCGCCGAGCACCCGGCGGAGGTGGTCGTCGGGGGCCCGCTGGTCCTTCGGCAGCTCGGGGATGGCGTAGATCGCCTCGCCCGCCGCGCCCCGGACCTTGATCGCGCCGAGGTCGTCGAGGTCGCGGCTCACGGTGGCCTGGGTTGCGGCGACGCCCTCGCGGCCGAGGAGGCCCACGAGCTGCTCCTGGCTGGCGACGTCGTGCGACGCGAGGAGCTTCGCCACCAGGTGCTGCCGCTGGTTCTTGGCCAGGCGGACCGGCCGCCCGCCACCGCGCACCGCCGCCGTCACGAGCCCGCCACCTGCTGGGCGAGCAGCCACTCCAACGCCCCCCGGGCCGCCGGAAGGCGGTTGGCGGCCTCCGGCCACACCCGGCTCTGCGGCCCGTCGAGGACCTCGTCGGTGACCTCCTCGCCCCGGTGCGCCGGCAGGCAGTGCAGGAACACGGCGTGGTCGGCGGCGGCCGCCATGAGGGCGGCGTCGACCCGGTACGGCTCGAAGATGGGCCGGCGGACGGCCTGCTCCGCCTCCTGGCCCATCGAGTACCAGGCGTCGGTCACCACGACGTCGGCGCCCTCCACCATCCCCTTCGGGTCCACGTCGGCCTCGGCCCAGTCGGCCCCGAGCTCGGCGAAGCGCACGAGGTCGGCGGCGGGCGGGTCGTAGCCCAGCGGGCAGGCGAAGCGGACCTTCATCCCCGACATCGACGCGGCCAGGCCGAGCGACCGGGCCACGTTCGAGTAGTCGCCGACCCAGGTGACGGTGCGCCCGGCGAGGTCGCCGAGCTCGGCACGGATGGTGAGCAGGTCGGCCACGGCCTGGAGCGGGTGGGCCCGGTCCGAGAGGAGGTTGACGACGGGGATGTCGACGGCCGACGCCATCCGCTCGAGCACGGTGTGGTCGAACACCCGGGCCGCGATGACGTCGTGGAAGCACGCCAGCGTGCGGGCGACGTCCTCGGCCGACTCCCGCCCGTCGATGTCGACCTCGTCGGGCTTGAGGTACACGGGGTGGCCGCCGAGCTGCACGATCGCCATCTCGGTCGAGTTGCGGGTGCGGTTCGACGGCTTCTCGAAGATGAGCGCGGCGCCACGGCCGGCGAGCAGCTGGGGCGGCGGCGCCGACGCGGTGCAGCGGCGCAGCACCTCCTCGAGCTCGTCGTGGCCCAGGTCGTCGACGTCGAGCAGGTGGCGGGTCACGGCGAGCCCTCCGTGGCGGCGCTCGGCCCGAGGTCGGCCAGGACGGCGGCCAGGGTGGCGACGGCCTCGGCGATCTCGTCGTCGGTCACGAGCAGCGACGGCGCCAGCCGCAGGGCCGACGGGGTCACGGCGTTGACGACGAGCCCCCGCCGCAGCGCCTCGGCGGCGACGGCGCGGGCGTCGACGCCGTCGACCAGCTGCGCGGCGAGCAGCAACCCGAGGCCGCGGACCTCGGCAACCAGGG
>DATAGR010000761.1:0-1873 GCA_036263575.1 Aquihabitans sp.
CGCCGGCCGGGACCGCCTCAGCTACAAGGCGCTCCGCACGCTGGCGGGCCTCGACCGCGCCGTCGACGAGGTCGTCGGCTACACCCGCTACCGCATCGAGGGCGACGTCGTCGGCGGCGACGCGACCATCGTGGTCGTCGACCGAGGCGGGATCGCCCGCGACCTCCCCCTGCGCACCGAGCGCAACCCGCACCTGCGGGGCACCAAGCACCGGGTGGCCTTCGAGCGCGAGGTCACCGTGGCGGTGGGTCGCAGCGACGGCCGCTCGCTCGTGCTGATCCCCGAGGTCAAGGGCAACCAGTGCACGGGGATCACCCTGCTGCACGCCCGGTTCGCCGAGGAGCTGGAGCCGGCCCGCATGCGGTCGGTCCTCGAGGCCTACCGGGACCGCTACGCCGCCCTCAAGGACGCCGTCACCGAGACCGAGCCCACGTTCCGCGACGACCTGCTCGGTCGGATCGCCCCGATCGAGCTGCTCACGACGCCCGTCAACGTCCTGGCCGACCGGTGGCGGGCCACGGCGGGTGACGCCCGCTCGTGATCATCGTCATCGTCGTGCTGGTGCTCGCCCTGGTCCTGATCGCCATCGCCTTCGCCGACAACCGCCGCCGGGGCTGAGGTGGCGTCGTCGTGATCGGCATCGGGGTGGATCTGGTGGAGGTGGACCGCATGCGCGAGTCCCTGGCCCGCACGCCCTCGCTGGAGGAGCGGCTCTTCACCGCCGGCGAGCGGGCCTACGCCCACGAGGCCAAGGACCCGGCCGAGCGCTTCGCGGTGCGGTTCGCGGCCAAGGAGGCGGCCATGAAGGCGCTCGGCGTGGGCATCGGGGCCGTGGACTTCCACGACATCGAGGTCGTGCGGGCCGTGTCCGGCGCGCCGTCGCTCGTCCTCACCGGTCGGGCCGCGGCCCTCGCCGCCGACGCCGGCGTGCGGCAGTGGCGGCTGTCGCTGACCCACACCCACCGCACCGCCGAGGCCGTCGCCGTCGCCCTGGCCTGACGTCGGGGTGGCGGTCAGGCCCGAAGGCCGGCCAGCACGTCGGCCCAGCGGGTCAGGGCCACGAGGTGGCCGGCGCCGGGCACGACGGTCAGCTCGCCCCAGCGCAGGCGCCCGGCCCACCAGGCGCCGAACGCAGGAGGGGCGGTCGTGTCGAGCTCGCCGTACCAGAGGTCGACCGGGGCGGCGACGTCGGACCAGTCGACGTCGGGCGGCTCGACCTGGAGCTCGAGGTCGCGCACCAGGCCCCCCATCCCGTCGGCGACGGCGTCGGCCACCCCGGCGGCCAGGGCGTCCAGGGCGCCGGGCACGGCGTCGAGCTCGGCCCGTCGGAGCGCGTCGGCCGCCTCGAGGACGTGCTCGCGGGCCAGGACGAGATCGCACGGGTACGGCGCCAGCATCGGCGCCGCCGCCGCGGCCAGGCCCTGGGGCCCCAGCTCGGCACCGAGCTCGGCCACCATCCAGCGGCCGCCGTCCGCGCCGTCGAGGATGCCGGGCGTGGCGTACGCCTCGAACGGCACCAGCCCCGCCACCACCGCCACCCGCGCCACCCGCGTCGGGTGCCGGGCGCCTACCGCGAGCGCGTGCGGGCCGCCGGCCGACCAGCCCAGCGGGCGCCAGGCGTCGATCCCGAGGTGGTCGGCGAGGGCCACGGCGTCGTCGGCGAACGAGGCCAGGGTGCCCGTGGGGTGGGGCGACGACCCTCCGGACCCCGGGCGGTCGACCGCCACGAGCCGCACGCCCAGCCGCTCGGCCACGCCGTCGTCGGGGTGGCGTGCCCGGCGAGAGTCGGGCGAGCCGTGGACGTAGAGCACCGGCACGCCGGCGGGGTCGCCGACGTCGTCGAACGCGAGCGTGCGGCCGTCGGGCAGCGTGG
>DATAGR010000762.1:0-1697 GCA_036263575.1 Aquihabitans sp.
GCTCCTGGATCCGCTCGAGGTCGAACGCCTGGTCCTGGAGGACGTGGACGAGCTCGTGGGCGAGGGTCACCCGCAGCGAGGGCGTGAGCTTCGTGCCCCGGACGAACACCTTCTCGGCCGAGGGGTCGTAGTAGGCGAGCGTGCCGGAGTCGCTGAGGGTGTCGCTGGCCTCGCCGAGGTCGACCTCGCCCGACACCAGGCCGAGCGCCCGCAGCTGGGCGAGGGCGTCGTCGAGGGCGGCGTCCTGGTCCGGGTCCTCGACGGCCTCGCCGCCGGTGGCCGCCTTCGAGTACTCCTCCTCGGAGAGGAACTGCACCTCGACCGGGTGGTCGAACTCCAGGTCGCGCTCGTCGGCGACCCACCTCGCGATCGGTGCCACCCGGGGATCCCAGGCCGAGGGGTACTGCTTGCCGCCACGCAGGACGACGTAGGCGCCGCCGGCCACCAGAGCCAGGACCACCAGGGACGACAGGGCGAGGAGCCACCGGGGCGCTCGGTCGACGGGAGGCTTCGCGTCGGCGTAGAGCCCCGGGAACGGCGGCCGGGGGACGGGCGGTGGTGGCGGCGGGCCGCTGCCGACGGCCGGCGCGCCGGCGAACGGGTTGGAGCCGACGGCGGCCGGTCGGCTCACGCCGCCGGGCCCGGGCAGCGGTGGCAGCGGCGTGTTGCCGGGCGGGGCCACGGGCGGGCCGCCGGCCCACGGGCCCGGCTCGCGCGGCGGCTTCGGCCAGGCCGCCTCGCGGTTCACGCCGTCACCTGCCGGCCGGCGGTGCGCGCCGCGGCACGGGCGCAGGGAGGGGCGGTCGCGGCCGGGCCGAGCGGTGGCACGGGGTACCCGTCGGCAGCACCGGTGCCGTCCTTGAGGTCGCCTCGCCGGGCGAGCGGGCGGCGGGGCCGGAGAGGCATGGCCGGACCCTACCGACGCCCTCTGGCCAGGAAGCGGCGCGGAGGGCGACTGCTACCGTGACCGGGTCCCGCGACCGGGGCAGGCCCCCATCGTCCAGCGGCCTAGGACGCCTCCCTTTCAAGGAGGTAACACGGGTTCGAATCCCGTTGGGGGTGCTCCCGGCACCGGGGCGCGGCCTCGACCGAGGGCCACGTAGCATCGCGCTCGAATGACCACGTTCCTCCAGGCGCTCACCGCCGAGTCCGAGCGACCGCAGGGCGTCCTCGCCGTCCAGCACCTGCGGCAGGCCCTCGACGCCGGGGTGATCGCCGCCGACACGCCGGTGCCCGAGGGAAACCTGCAGCCGGCGAGCCTCGACCTCCGGCTCGGCTCGGAGGCGATCCGCCTGCGGTGCAGCTTCCTCCCCAACACCTACGACGTCGCCACCCGGGCGGCCGAGCTGGCCGACGGCGACCCCATCGACCTGTCGGGCGACGGCGCCATCCTCGACACCGGCCGGCCGTACCTCATCCGTCTGCAGGAGCGCCTCGACCTGCCACCGGAGGTGCGGGCCCGGGCCAACCCGAAGAGCTCCACGGGTCGGGCCGACGTCTTCACCCGGGTCATCACCGACAAGGGCCACACCTTCGACGACATCCGGGAGGGCTACACCGGGCCGCTGTGGCTCGAGGTCGTCCCGCTGTCCTTCGCCGTGCGCGTGAAGGAGGGGCTGACCCTCAACCAGCTGCGGCTGTCGGTCGGGTCCACCCGCTTCTCCGACGACCAGATCGTGGAGCTGCACCGCGAGGTC
>DATAGR010000763.1:0-1650 GCA_036263575.1 Aquihabitans sp.
AGATCAAGGACCCGCGGCTGGGCATGGTGACCGTCACCGACGCGCGCGTGACCAGCGACCTCCGCGAGGCCACGGTGTTCTACACCGTCTACGGCGACGAGACGGCCGTCGCCGACTCCGCCGCGGCCCTGGCCAGCGCCACCGGGGTGCTGCGCTCCACCGTGGGCCGGCAGACCGGCATCAAGTTCGTCCCGTCGCTCGCCTTCGTCGCCGACATCGTCCCCGACACCGCACGGGAGCTGGAAGAGGCGCTCGAACGGGCCCGCCACGCCGACGCGGAGCTCGCCCGGGCACGGGAGGGCGCCAGCTACGCCGGAGAGCCCGACCCCTACCGCAAGCCGGCGGAGGACGACGACGACGAGGATCCGGTCGCCGCCACGACTGCCGATGAGGAGGAGGACGTCGCCGTCCGGACAGGAGCCCCTCGTGAGTGAAGTGGACCCGGACCCCTCGCAGCCCGGGCAGGGCCGGCGCGCGGTCGAGCTCGGCGGCGCGGAAGCACCCGACGACGGGGATCCCACGCAGGGCGGCAAGCACGGCGAGATCGGCGACGCGCCGAGCATCACGCGCGACGAACCCGACGGCCCCGGGGGGAGCTACCCCGTCGGTGGCGGACGGGTCGCCGAGGAGGCCGACGCCGCGCCGGTCGCCGACCCCGGTCCGGACGGCCGGCCGTGATCCCCGCCGCCTCCGGCAGCGTCGCTGCCGTCCTCGCCGAGGCCGCGCGGGCACGGGCCATCGTGGTGCTCGCCGGTCACGTCCAGCCCGACGCCGACGCGCTGGGCAGCACGCTGGCGCTGGCCGAGGGCCTGCGGCGCTGCGGCGCGCGGGTGCTGACCACGTTCCCCGACCCGTTCGTGCTGCCGCCGTCGCTGTCCTGGCTGCCGGGTGCCGAGGGCCTGGTCCCCTCGGCGGCGGTGCCCTCCTCGCCCGACGTGTTCGTCAGCCTCGACGCCGCCTCGCCGGGGCGGCTCGGCGAGCTCGCCCCGCTGCTCGACCGGGCGGGCACGTCGGTCGTCGTCGACCACCACGCCAGCAACCCCGGCTTCGGTGCCGTCCGGCTGCTCGACGGCAGCGCGCCGGCCACGGTGGTCCTGGTCGCCGGCCTGCTCGACGAGCTCGGTGTGGCGGTGGACCGCCGGCTGGCGACCCTGCTCTACGCGGGACTGGCCGCCGACACCGGCTCCTTCCGGTTCGGCAGCACCCGGCCCGAGACCCACGAGCTGGCCGCCCGGCTGCTGGCCACCGGCATCGACCACGCCGAGATCAGCCGCCGGCTCTTCGACACCGCGCCGTTCGGCTGGCTCGGGCTGCTCTCGGTGGTGACCGGCCGCGCCGTCCTCGAGCCCGAGGTGGGCGCCGGGCTGGTGTGGACCTGGTCGAGCACCGCGGAGGCGGCCGAGCACGGGCTGGCCGGAGAGCAGCTCGAGGCGCTCGTCGACGTCGTGCGGGCCACCGAGGAGGCCGACGTGGCGTGCGTCCTCAAGGGTCAGGACGACGGCTCGTGGACGGTGTCGCTGCGGTCCCGGGGCGGCACCGACCTCGCCGCGGTGGCCACCGCGCTCGGCGGGGGCGGGCACACCCTCGCCGCCGGGTACAGCTCCCACCTCGACCGGGAGAAGACCGTCGAGGCGCTCCGGGTCGAGCTGG
>DATAGR010000764.1:0-2255 GCA_036263575.1 Aquihabitans sp.
CCTCCTGCAGCACGGCACCTCCGGGCCGGTCCGTGGCGTGCGGCTCGAGGGCGGCGAGGTCGTCCCCGCGGCCGCGGTGGTGGCCAACCCCGACCTGCCGGTCGCCTACCGCACCCTGCTGCCGGGCATCGACCCGCCGCGAGCCACCCGGCGGGGGCGCTACTCGCCGTCGGCGGTGGTGTGGCACGTCGGCGTGCGGGGCGACCTGCCCCCGGGCGTCGAGCACCACAACATCCACTTCGGCCACGACTGGGACGGCGCCTTCCGCGCCCTGCTCCGCGACGGCACCCGGATGCCCGACCCGTCGCTGCTCGTCAGCGTGCCGAGCCTCCACGAGCCGACCATGGCCCCGGCCGACCGCCACGTGCTCTACGTGCTCGAGCCGGTCCCGAACCTCGACGGCCGGATCGACTGGGTCGAGGAGCGGCCTCGCATCCGTGCCCAGCTCGAGGCCGCCCTCGGCCGCCTCGGGTACCCCACCAACATCGAGGTCGAGGAGCTGGTCGACCCGCTCGACTGGGAGGCCCAGGGCATGGAGCGGGGCACCCCGTTCGCGCTGTCGCACACGTTCGCCCAGACCGGCCCCTTCCGCCCCGGCAACCTCGAGCGGCGGGCGCCGGGCCTCGTCTTCACCGGCTCGGGCACCGTCCCCGGCGTCGGCGTGCCCATGGTGCTGGTGTCGGGCGAGCTGGCCGCGGCCCGGGTCACGGCCATGGGCGTGGACCGGGCGTGAGCGTCACCCTCGAGGAGTCCTACGCCCGCTGCCGCTCGCTGAACAAGCGCTACGGCACCACCTACTACTACGCCAGCCTCACCCTGCCGCGCGTGAAGCGCCACCACGTCTGGGCCGTGTACGGCTTCTGCCGCCACGCCGACGACATCGTCGACGACCTCGGTCCCGCCTCCACCGAGGAGCGGGCCGCCGCCCTGCACGCGCTGGGCGACCGGCTCTTCGAGGACCTGGCGGCGGGGCGCTCCGACGACCCGGTCCTGAAGGCGCTGGTCCACACCATCCGCGCCTTCGGCCACGACCCCGAGTGCTTCCGCCGGTTCCTCGCCGCCATGGCCATGGACCTCAGCGTGGCCACCTACGAGACCTACGACGACCTCCTCGGGTACATGGACGGCTCGGCCGCGGTGATCGGCGAGATGATGCTGCCGATCCTCGAGCCGAGCTCGCCGGCCGCCGTCGCCCCGGCGCGCGACCTCGGCTTCGCGTTCCAGCTCACCAACTTCCTCCGCGACGTCGCCGAGGACCTCGACCGCGGGCGGGTCTACCTGCCGCAGGAGGACCTGTGCCGCTTCGGGGCCGACCCGTGGCGCCGCACCGTCGACGAGCCGTGGCGGGAGCTGATGCGCTTCGAGATCGAGCGCTGCCGGGCGCTCTACCGGTCGGCCGACCAGGGCATCGCCCTGCTGCCGCCGGCGTCGGCCCGCTGCGTGCGGACCGCCCGGGTGCTCTACTCGCAGATCCTCGACCGCATCGAGGCCGCCGACCATGACGTGTTCCGCACGAGGGCCACGGTGCCGACGTGGCGCAAGGCCGCCCTGGCCGTGCGGTCGAGCGTCAGCGCCGCCTGACGGGGGCCCTCGTCGAGCGGTCGAGCACGTCACGGTCGGGGGCCGGCCGCTCGCGCCGGTCCCGCACGAGGGGGAGCAGCATGCCGTAGGGCTCGGCCCCCGAGCGGTGGTGGTCGCGGTGGGCGTCGCGGAGCCAGTCGAGGTAGGCGACGTCGCGCATCGGCATCGGGGCCCGCCGGTGGATGTAGACCTCGTGCACGAAGAGGTAGGCCACGCCGTAGGCGCTGACGCCCACGCCGACCCAGAACAGGTCGGGGGCCCACCCCAGGGCGGGCACGGCGAACAGGGCGACGCCGACGGCGGAGAAGCAGACGGGGAACAGGTCGTTGCGCTCGAAGCGGCTGCGGGCCGGCGCGTGGTGGCTGCGGTGCCAGCCCATGGCGGGGCCGTGCATGATCCAGCGGTGCGCGACGTAGCTGACCGCCTCCATGGCGGCGAAGGACGCCACGACCAGGGCGAGGGCCCTCACCGGTGGGCCTCGGCGACGGGCCGCTCCTGGGCGACGGGTGCCTCGGTGCGCCCGACGTGCTCCCAGACCAGGATCACCACGGTCAGCAGGGCGAAGGCGTAGGCGTACTCCTCGAGGAGGATGTCCCAGATCGGGCGGATGCCGGTGGTGTCGCCGTCGTCGTAGATGACGATCGGCGCCGACAGCTTCGTCAGCCAGCCGTCGA
>DATAGR010000765.1:0-1813 GCA_036263575.1 Aquihabitans sp.
CAGCACGTTCCAGACCTTCTACGACGACGTGCGGGTGCCGGAGTCGGCCATCATCGGCGAGCTCAACGGCGGCTGGAACCTGATCGTCAACCAGCTCAACTACGAGCGCGTCGGCCTGGCGCCCCCCGGGATGATGGAGCGGAACTACGAGGACGTGCTCGAGCACGCCCGCACCACGCTGCTCCCCGACGGCCGCCGCCTGATCGACCAGGAGTGGGTGCAGATCAACCTGGCCCGGGTGCGCGCCGGCATCGAGTACCTCACGCTCCTGAACTGGAAGGTGGCGTCGCTCGAGGCCGCCGGTGAGGTGGTGAACCCGGCCGACGCCAGCTCGATCAAGGTCTTCGGCACCGAGTTCTTCACCGACGCCTACCGGCTCCTCGCCGAGGTGGTCGGCCAGCCCGCCAACCTGGCATCGGGTCCGGCGGCAGCGCTGGCCTCCCGGCTCAACACCGGTGCCCAGGGCACGCTGATCCTCACCTTCGGCGGGGGCGTCAACGAGATCCAGCGCGACCTCATCGCCATGTTCGGCCTCGGCATGCCCCGCTCGCCCCGGATGTAAGGACACCCATGGACCTCTCCCTCACCGCCGAGCAGACCGCCATCCGCGACCTCGCGGCGCGCATCCTCGGCGAGCAGCTCACACCGGAGCGCCTCCGGGAGATCGAGCGCTCCGACGCCTGGTTCGCGGCCGACACCTGGACCGATCTGGCCAAGGCCGACCTCCTCGGCCTCTGCCTGCCCGAGGCCCACGGGGGCGGCGGCTACGGCTTCTTCGAGCTGGCGCTGCTCCTCGAGCAGGTCGGCCGCGCCGTCGCGCCGCTGCCGGTGCTGCCGACGCTCGCCCTCGGCGCCCTGCCCATCGCCGAGTTCGGCAGCGAGGAGCTGCAGGCGAGGTGGCTCCCCGGCGTCGCCGCCGGCGAGGTCGTCCTGACCGCCGCGTTGTCCGAGGGCGGCGACGGGCTCCCGCCGGAGGTGCCGGCGACCACGGCCAACGCCGACGGCGACGGCTGGCGCCTCACCGGGACCAAGCACCTCGTGCCCGCTGCCGAGCTGGCGATGCGGGTCCTCGTGCCGGCCCGCACCTCGGACGGCCGCTCCACCGTCTTCCTGGTCGACCCGACCGCGGCCGGTGTGGCGCTCGAGCGCAACCTCGGCCCGAACCTGGAGCCGCTCTCGACGCTGACGCTCGACGGCGTCCAGGTCGGCGCGGCCGACGTGCTGGGCGCGGTGGACGGCGGGGCCGACGTCGTCGCCTGGACCGCCGACCGCGGCGTGGCCGCCCACTGCGCGGTGCAGGCCGGCGTGTGCGAGATGGCGCTGCGCACCACCGCGACCTACGTCAGCGAGCGCAAGCAGTTCGACACGCCCATCGCCACCTTCCAGGCCGTCGCCCAGCGGGCCGCCGACGCCTACATCGACACCGAGGCCGTCCGCGTCACCGCCTACCAGGCGGCCTGGCGCCTCGGCGAGGGCCGCCCGGCGGCGGAGGAGCTCGCCATCGCCAAGTTCTGGGCCGCCGAGGGCGCGCACCGGGTGGTCCACGCCGCCCAGCACCTCCACGGCGGGATCGGCGTCGACGTCGACTACCCGGTCCACCGGGCGTTCCGGTGGGCGAAGCACGTGGAGCTGAGCCTCGGCGGCGGCACCACCCACCTCCGCCGGCTCGGCGCCCTGCTGGCCGCCAGCTGACCCGACGCCGCGCACGCGCACGCGCACGGGCCCGGCGGCCGCGCGAGCGCAGAGCAGGACCCACGACGCCCGCCGTGGAATCTGACACACCATCAGAAACGTGTCGGGCGCCGCGCTACCA
>DATAGR010000766.1:0-3971 GCA_036263575.1 Aquihabitans sp.
TCGATCCGCGAGGTCATCGCGTTCCCGAAGACCGGCGGCGGCTTCGATCCCCTCACCGGTGCGCCGGCGCCGATCACCGCCGCCCAGCGCAAGGAGGCCGGGGTCGACGCCCGCCCGGCGCCGGCCGCCCCGCCGCCGACCGACTGACGGGACCCTCGCCGCACCGCCCCGGCACGGCGCCCGTGGGCGATCTACGGTCCGGCCGACGAGCCAGGGGGCCCACGTGAGCGACACCACCACCGATCGCGCCGCCGAGGCGCGCGCCACCTACGACCGCTACGTGGCCGCCCGTGAGGCCGTGGCCCGCGGCGAGCGGACGTGGTCGAGCCTCGGCGAGGAGTTCTTCACCGAGGACGCCGTCTTCGTCGACCCGGCCTGGGGTCGGGTCGAGGGCCGGGCCGCCATCGCCGCGTTCATGGACGAGAGCATGCAGGGCCTGGAGGACTGGAGCTTCCCCGAGGCGTGGACCATGGCCGAGGGCGACCGGGTGGTGGCCATGTGGTGGAACCGCCTGCCCGGCGAGCGCCCCGACGGCCGGCCCCACCAGGCCGTCGGCATCTCGGTGCTGCACTACGCCGGCGACGGCCGCTTCTCCTACGAGAGCGACCTGCTCAACATGGCCGAGGTCGGCGAGCTCATCGCCGCCAGCGGCTGGCAGCCGCCGCCGACCATGAACCGCCCGCCGCGGCAGCCCGACCGCGACGTCACCCCGCCTCGCGGCTGGCTGCACTGACCGTCGTCGGCGCCACGGTCCGGCCCGACGGGGCCCGTCGGTAGCCTCGGCCCGATGACCGAGCGCTGGCGGCCCCATGGCCGATGACCTCTTCGGCGCGGCGGCCGAGGAGCGGCTCTCGCAGCGGGCGCCGCTGGCCGACCGGCTGCGGCCCCGCCGCCTGGACGACATCGTCGGCCAGGACCACCTGATCGGCCCTGGCCAGCCGCTCCGCGTGCTCATCGAGGCCGACCGCCTGTCCTCGGTCATCCTCTGGGGACCGCCGGGCACGGGCAAGACCACGCTGGCCCGGGTCATCGCCGGCCACACCGCCAAGGCCTTCGAGACGCTGTCTGCGGTCACCGCCGGCGTGAAGGACGTGCGCGAGGTCGTGGCCCGGGCCGAGCACCGGCTGGGGGAGCGGGGCCAGGGGACGATCCTCTTCCTCGACGAGGTGCACCGCTTCAACAAGTCGCAGCAGGACGCGCTGCTCCCATCGGTGGAGAGCGGCCTGCTCACCCTGATCGGGGCCACCACCGAGAACCCCTACTTCGAGGTCAACCCTCCGCTGCTCAGCCGCTCGACGCTGTTCCGGCTCCACGCCCTCGACGACGACGCGGCGCGCCGCCTGATCGCCAAGGCGCTCGAGGCGGAGGGGGCGGCCGCCGAGCCCGACGCGATCGCGCACCTCGCGGCCCGGGCCAACGGCGACGGCCGCCACACGCTGACCAGCCTCGAGGTGGGGGTGGCGCTGGCCGCCCAGCGGGCCGAGGCCGCGGGCACGCCGACGACCGTCACGCTGGCCGACGCCGAGGCCGCCCTCGGCACCAAGGCCATGCGCTACGGCCGTGACGACCACTACGACGTCATCTCGGCCTTCATCAAGAGCATCCGCGGCTCGGATCCCGACGCCGGCCTCTACTGGCTGGCCACCATGCTCGAGGCCGGCGAGGACGCCCGCTTCATCGTCCGCCGCCTGATCATCTTGGCGTCCGAGGACATCGGCGAGGCCGATCCGACCTCGCTGCTCGTGGCGGTCGCCGCCGCCCAGGCGGTCGAGCACGTCGGGCTGCCCGAGGCCCAGCTCAACTTGTCGCAGGCGGTGATCCACCTGGCCACGGCGCCGAAGTCGAACCGGGCCACCACGGCCATCGGCCGGGCCCTCGCCGACGTGCGCGAGCGGCCCAGCTCGGGCGTGCCCGCCCACCTGCGCGATGCCCACTACCAGGGTGCGGCCAAGCTCGGGCACGGCGCCGGCTACGAGTACCCTCACGACGACCCCCGGGGGTGGGTGGCGCAGGAGTACCGGCCCGCCGAGGTCGCCGACCGGCGCTACTACGAGCCCTCGGCCCACGGCCACGAACGGGAGATCAGCGAGCGCATGGCCAGCCGACGCCGACCCGCCCCCGCGCCCGCCGCCGACGAGCGTCGCCCGTGACCGCCGCCGTCCTCGCCGAGCTGTCGGCGGCCGACCTGGCCGTGGTGGTCGTGACGGGCTGCAGCATCGTGGCGGTGGTGGCCCTGCTGTTCGTGCTGCAGCGGGCCGTCGTCACGCTGCGCTGGCTGCGCGACGCCCTCGACGAGGTGCACGCCCAGGCGCTGCCGCTCGTCGACGACCTGGCCCGCAGCGTGGCCGACGCCAACGACGAGCTGGCCCGACTCGACCGCCTCGTCGGCAGCGCCGAGTCGATCTCGGCCACGGTCGACGCCACGTCGAAGCTGGCCTACCGGGCGCTCTCGGCGCCGGTGATCAAGACCGTCGCCATGACGTCGGGCGCGTCGCGGGCCGCCCGGCGCATCCGGAAGGAGTAGCGGTGTTCAAGCGGATCGTGTGGATGGGGACCGGCATGGCCGTCGGCGCCGGCGGGGCGTTCTGGGCCAAGCACAAGGTCGAGGCCACCGTGGCGCGCTACGTGCCCGAGCAGGTGGCCGACCGGGCGGCGGCCCAGGCGCGCGGCATGGGTCGGACGGTCCGGGCGGCGGCCACCGAGGGCCGTGAGGCGATGCGCCAGCGGGAGGCCGAGCTGCGCCGCCAGGTCGAGGCCCGCACGTTCGTCGGCGTCCGGGGCCCGGAGCCGGAGCCGACGCCCGCGGTGGCCGACCCGGCCCCCGGCGCCCGCCGGACCAGCCGCACCCCCAGCGGCGACGTCGGGCGCTCCCGCCGCCGGCGCCGCACCCGCCGCTGACGGCGGGCGAGCGCGCCCGCGAAGCGGCCTGGCCAGGCCCTTCTGGCTCCCGGCCGCCGGGCACCCCCCGATAGGGTGGACCGACCAGGACCCCGCCGCCGGGGTCGGACGCCGAGCCCCGGGAGGAGGTCACCGATGCGAGCACAGGAGCTGCGACGGGCGTGGACCGACTTCTGGGTCGCGCGCGGGCACACCGACGTGCCGTCCGCCGGGCTCATCCCGCTCCACCCCTCGGCGCCGATGTTCACCAACTCCGGGATGATGCCGTTCGTCCCGTACTTCATCGGCGAGGAGCAGGTGCCGTGGCAGCCGCCGCGGACCACGTCGATCCAGCGGTGCGTGCGGGCCGGCGGCAAGCACAACGACCTCGACGCCATCGGGCGCTCGGCCCGGCACCTCAGCTTCTTCGAGATGCTCGGCAACTTCAGCTTCGGCGACTACTTCAAGGCCGACGCCATCCGCTGGGCGTGGGAGTTCTCCACCGAGGTCCTCGGCCTCGACGGGGACCGCATCTGGGTCACCTGCCACGTCGACGACGACGAGGCGGTCGCCCTCTGGGTCGACGAGGTCGGCTTCCCGATCGAGCGGATCCAGCGGCTCGACAAGGACAACTTCTGGGAGATGGGCGACACGGGGCCCTGCGGTCCGTCGTCCGAGCTGTTCTGGGACTTCGGTCCCGACCACGGCCCGGAGGGCGGCCCGGCGAACCCGGCCGCCGAGGCGCGCTACGTCGAGTTCTGGAACCTGGTGTTCCAGCAGTACTTCCGCCTCGACGACGGCAGCCTGCGGCCGCTCGAGCACCAGAACATCGACACCGGCGCCGGCCTCGAGCGCCTCGTGGGCGTCACCATCGACTCACCGGCGGTGTGGGCCACCGACGAGCTCCGCGCCCTGATCGGCGAGGCGGAGTCGCTCACCGGGAAGCGGTTGGGCGCCGACCCCGAGGCCGACATCACCCTCAAGTTGCTGGCCGACCACGCCCGCACCATGACGTTCCTCGTGAGCGACGGCGTGACGCCGTCCAACGAGGGCCGCGGCTACGTCCTCCGGCGCATCATCCGGCGGGCCGTCAG
>DATAGR010000767.1:0-3583 GCA_036263575.1 Aquihabitans sp.
ATGGTAGCGATGGTTGTCAGCCGCCAACCGTTGAGAGGTGTCAATGCTTGACACCTCTCAAACGATCCGTCATCGTCGGTGGCATGCCCGATCAACCAGCCATCGAGGTCGCCGGCCTCACCAAGCGCTTCGGTGACGTCGTGGCCCTCGACGGCGTCGACCTCCGAGTCGCCCCCGGCACGGTCTACGGCCTCCTCGGCCCCAACGGCGCCGGCAAGACCACCACCGTGCGGGTCCTCACCACCATCATCCGGCCCGACGCCGGCACCGCCCGGGTGCTCGGGCTCGACGTCACCCGCGACGCCGACCGGGTGCGGGCCAGCATCGGCCTGGCCGGCCAGTACGCCGCCGTGGACGAGTCGCTCACCGGACGGGAGAACCTCCGCCTCGTCGGCCAGCTCGCGCACCGGCCCAGGCCCGAGGTGCGCGCCCGGACCGAGGAGCTGCTCGAACGCTTCGGGCTGGCCCACGCCGGCGACCGGACCCTGAAGACCTACTCGGGCGGCATGCGCCGGCGGCTCGACCTCGCCGCCTCGCTCGTACACCGCCCGCCGGTCCTGTTCCTCGACGAGCCCACGACCGGGCTCGACCCGAAGAGCCGCAGCGACCTGTGGCAGGTCATCCGCGAGCTGGTGGCCGACGGCACGACCCTGCTCCTCACCACGCAGTACCTCGAGGAGGCCGACCAGCTCGCCGACCGCATCGCCGTCATCGACCGGGGCACGGTGATCGCCGACGGCACGGCGGCGAGCTCAAGGCCGAGCTGGGCGCCACCGTGCTGGAGGTGTCCTTCGCCGGTGCGCCCGAGGCCGCCGCCGCCGTGGCCACCGTCGCCGCCGTCGCCCCGGGCGCGGAGGCCGAGGGCCACCTCGTGCGGGCTCCGGTCCACGACGGCGCCCGCACGGCCATGGAGGTCCTGCGGGCCCTCGACGCCGCCGCGGTCGAGGTCGCCGGCCTGACCGTGCGCGAGCCGAGCCTCGACGACGTCTTCCTCTCGCTCACCGGGCGGCGGGCCGAGCCCGCCGCCGATGCCGACCCCGACGCCGACGCCGACGGCGCCGATCCCGACGCCCGGGTCCCGCCCGGCCCGGCCGACGACCGCCTCGCCAACGCCTCCGGAGGGCCCCGATGACCACCACCGAACCCGTCACCCGGCCGGTCGGCCGGCCCGTCGCCGCCGCCCCCGCCGAGCCGGCCGGCGGGTCCCGCCTCGGCTGGGCGATCGGCGACACGCTCGCCCTCGGCAAGCGCAACCTCGTGCACTACACCCGGGTGCCGCAGCTCCTGGTGTTCACGTTCGTCCAGCCGATCATGTTCGTGCTGCCGTTCCGCTACGTGTTCGGCGGCACGATCCAGGTGCCGAACGTCGCCTACGTCGACTACCTGATGCCCGGGATCTTCGGGCAGATCGTGGTCTTCGGGGCCACCGCGACGGCCATCGGCCTCGCCGAGGACATGGGCAGCGGCATCATCGAGCGGTTCCGCTCGCTCCCGATGGTCCGCACGGCGGTCCTGGCCGGCCGCACCGGCGCCGACCTCCTGCGCAACGCCGGCGTGGTCGTCGTCATGCTGATCGTCGGCCTCGCCGTGGGCTTCCGCCCCGACGGCGGGGTGCTCGGCGTCCTCGCCGGGTCGGTCCTGGTGCTGGCGTTCGCGTTCGCCCTGTCCTGGATCATGGCGTGGGTCGGGCTCAAGGTGGCCAACGCCGAGGCGGCCCAGGCCGTGTCGTTCCCGCTGCTGTTCCCGCTGACGTTCGCCTCGGCGGCGTTCGTCCCCGTGAACTCCATGCCCGGGTGGCTCCAGGTGTTCGCCGCCCACCAGCCGGTCACCGTGGTGGTGAACGCCGCCCGAGGCCTCATGCTCGGCCCGGACACCGCCGCCGACCTCGAGCGCTTCGGCGTGTTCAACGCCTCCACCACGAGCTACGTGCTGCAGAGCATCGCCTGGATCGCGCTGATCCTGGCCGTCTTCGTGCCGGTGGCCGTCCGGGAGTTCAACCGCAGCTGAGCTCCGCCAGCACCGGAGGGGCTGCTCGGTAGGCTCGATCGGTGATGGCCGAGAACCCCAGCCCCACCGATGCGCTCGGGCCCAACGCGTGGCTCGTCGACGAGATGTACGAGCAGTTCCTGGACGACCCGGGGTCGGTGAGCGAGAGCTGGCGTGACTTCTTCGCCGACTACCAGCGCGACCGCGACGTCACCGCCAGCGTGACCGACCGCTCCCTGCCGGCGAGCGGTCGCACCGGCGACACGTCGCAGGTCGAGGCGGTCAAGGCCGGCCAGCCCGCGCCGGCCGTCACGCCCGCCCCGGCGCCCGCCCCCGCCGCGCCGGCCCCGAAGCCGAAGTCCACCGGGATCTCGCCCGACGGCACGGCCGAGGTGCCCGGCGAGCCGCTGCGCGGCGCCGCCGCCCGGATCGTCGCCAACATGGAGGCCAGCCTCGAGGTGCCGACGGCGACGTCGTTCCGAGAGGTCCCGGCCAAGCTGCTCGAGGTCAACCGGCGGGTCATCAACGGCTACCTCACCCGGACCCGCGGCGGGAAGATCAGCTTCACCCACCTGATCGGGTACGCCATCGTCCGCGCCGTCGCCGACACCGTCCCGAACATGAACAACTCGTACCTCGAGGGCCCCGACGGCAAGCCCCGCATCGTGCGGCGCGACACCGTCGGCCTCGGCCTCGCGGTCGACGTGGAGAAGAAGGACGGCTCGCGCACCCTCTTCGTCCCGGTCATCAAGGACGCCGACACCCTCGACTTCCGCGGCTTCTGGGGCGCGTACGAGGACCTCATCCGCAAGGTGCGCTCGAACAAGCTGACGCCGGACGACTTCGCCGGGGCCAGCATCACCCTCACCAACCCGGGCACCATCGGGACGGTCCAGTCCGTGCCCCGGCTCATGCCCGGCCAGGGCGTCATCGTCGGCGTCGGGCGCCTCGACTACCCGGCGGCCTTCGGCGGCTCGGACCCGCAGGCGCTGGCCGAGATGGGCCTGTCGAAGGTGATGACGATCACGTCCACCTACGACCACCGCATCATCCAGGGCGCGGAGTCGGGGCTGTTCCTGAAGCGCATCCAGGAGCTCCTCATGGGGGCCGACGACTTCTACGGCCAGGTGTTCCGGTCGCTCGGGGTCCCGTACACCGCGGTCGGCTGGCTCCCCGACGACAACCCGGTCGACAAGGAGCAGGCCCGGCTCGAGAAGCAGATGCACGTGCAGACGCTGATCAACCAGCACCGCGTGCGGGGCCACCTCATCGCCGACCTGGACCCCCTGGCGTGGAAGGAGCCGCACATGCACAGCGAGCTCGACCCCGCCACCTACGGCCTCACGATCTGGGACCTCGAGCGGGAGTTCCTCACCGACGGCGTCGGCGTCGAGGACCGCATGAAGCTGGGCGACCTGTTGCACGTGCTGCGCAACGCGTACTGCCGCACCATCGGCATCGAGTACATGCACATCTCGGATCCCGAGCAGAAGCGCTGGATCCAGGAGCACGTCGAGGGGGCGAGCGACCGCCTCGACCCCGACGAGCAGCGCCACATCCTCAGCCGGCTCAACGCGGCCGAGGCGTTCGAGAAGTT
>DATAGR010000768.1:0-1576 GCA_036263575.1 Aquihabitans sp.
CGGGCCCCGCTCGTCGCCGGTGCGCTGGCCACGGCCGGCACGGCGGCGCTGGCGGTGGTCGACCCCACGGCCACCCACGTCCCGCTCTGCCCGCTGCAGGCGCTCACCGGCCTCGACTGCCCGTTCTGCGGTTCGCTACGAGCCGTGCACGCCCTGACGCGAGGCGACGTGGGTGCTGCCCTCGACCACAACGTCCTCTTCACCGCCGCCGTGCCCGTGCTGGTGGTGGGCTGGGCGCTGTGGGCGTGGCGCAGCGTCCGCGAGCCCGGCGCCCGGCCGCCCGCGCTCCCCCGCCCGGTGGTCGGCCTTGCCTTGGCCCTGGCCGTGGCCTTCACCGTGGCCCGCAACCTCCCCGCCTTCGCCTGGCTAGCCAGCGGCACCTGATCCGGGCGCGGTCCCCGCCCGGCCGCCCGCGCGTCCACCCGACCGTTCTTGGTGCAGGGATGGTCGACATGCGACCGCTGATGCACCAAGAACGGCGCACCGGGGTCAGCGCCCGGCGACCCCACCGTTCTTGGTGCAGGGATGGTCGACATGCGACCGCTGACGTACCAAGAAGTGATCGCTGGTCGGGGCGCGCTCAAGTCGGCCGCCGATCGCGCCGATGAGTGGTGAGGAAGGGCCGGAGGTCGAGCCCGAAGGGAAGCACCGGTGCGCATCGAGCAACTCGTCCTCTACGGACCCGGCGACGACGACCGGGTGCGCTTCGGGCCGGGGGTCACCGTGTTCGCGGGCCTCGGGCCCCGCGAGCGCACCGACCTCATCGAGACTGTGGTCGACGCGCTCACCGGCCGGCTCTCGAACGCCTCGGTCGTCTACACCGACCACGAGGGCCGCCGGGTCTTCGCCGACCGCACCGGCGCCACCTACGCCACCACCGGGTCCCCGGCGCCCTTGCCGCGGGAGCTGCTCGGCGCCGACCCGGCCACGGTGTCCGCCCTGCTGACGCTGACCGCCACCGACCTCGGCCTGGGCGAGCGGGTCTCCGCCGCCGACCTGGGCGTCGAGCTGGCCGCCGCCCGCACCGACCTCGAGCGCCTGCAGGCCGAGCACGCCGACGTGACCGAGCGGGCCGGGCTGGTGACGACCTGGCAGGCCGAGCTGGCCGAGCTCAGCCGTCGCATCGCGCGGGCCGACGAGGACGCCGCCCGCTGGGCGTGGGTGAAGCTGCGCCGCCACCTCGACGAGGTGCGGGCCGAGCTCAACATGCTCGACAGCGACGACCGCGGCCGCAGCGACCGCCGCGTGCTGCAGGCCGTCGACGCCCTCCGCATCGCCGGCCAGACCTGGGCCGACCTCGCCGCCGCGGCCGCCGCCCTGCGCGCCGAGCTGGGCGACCTCCCCGCCGTCTCCTCCGACGACCTCGCCCGGGTGGCGGCCACCCCCGCCGAGCTGCCCGCCGGCTTCGACGCCCGGATGGAGTACCTGCAGGCGGCCACGGACCTCCGGTGGGCGGCCGACGCGGAGCTGGCCGAGGTCCCACAGGGCCCGCCCGAGGCCGACGACGAGATGGTCGGCGCGTTCGCCGCCATCGACCAGGAGCGGCTGTGGGCCGCCCACCGCCGCATCGAGGAGG
>DATAGR010000769.1:0-3515 GCA_036263575.1 Aquihabitans sp.
GCGATCCCGCAGCCGTCGGGCGGCGGGATCAGGCGGCGGCCGCCGACCGCCGCCCGACCAGGTTCAGGAGTCCTCGGGGATCTCGTCCCACCACTGGCACCACCAGTCCCCGCCCACCAGGATCCGCAGCTTCTGGTGCCAGCAGTACGAGATCTCCTCGGTGGGCTCGAGGTAGTAGAGGCAGTTGTCGCACCGCTCGTCGCCGGAGGGGTGCCCCTTCAGGACGGCGTTCGACGAGAGGATGCGCAGCTCCATCGAGAGCTTCTCGTCGATCTCTTTGGGCTCGGGCGGCGGGATCACGTAGTCGGACATGGGGCGAAGCTACCCAGGCCGAACCCCGACATGTGACCACCGACGGCCACGGTCGCCACCGTCGCATCGCTCGGCGGAGCGTCCCGAGCGTGGCCGAGGCGATCACCCGATGGGTGGTTCGGGACGAGGGGCCGCCAGCCCCGGTTGGCCCGTCGGGACGGGGGCAGGGCCGCGACCCGCGGCGATCCCCCGCCGCGCTCCGACCCCCAGAGGAAGGGCTCCCCCCCATGGCCTTCGCTCCCTTCGAGCAGGCGGGCATCCCCGTCACCGACCAGTTCCGCAGCTGGTCCGAGCTGAACGTCGATCCGCTGCCCTCTCGACCCGACGACCCCTACACGCTCGTGCGCGTGATCCTGATGAACGGCGCCGAGGTCGAGTCCACGCTGTTCTCGCACCAGTTCGCCCGCCAGACCGACAACCCCGAGCTGAAGTCGTCGCTCGCGCTCTCGCGGCGGGTCGAGCAGCAGCAGCAGAAGGCGGTCAACTGGCTGCTGCCCGGCGATGCGTCACCCCTGGAGACGACGATCTCCTACGAACAGGTCGCCGTGGACCTGACGGCATGGCTGGCCCGCATGGAGCCGGACCCGAACCTGCAGCAGGCGCTGAACTTCGCGCTGCTCGAGGACTTCGACCACCTCTACCGCTACGCCAACCTCTACGAGCTGATGGAGGGTCGCCACGCCGAGGAGATCACCCAGCACCTGACCGAGATCACGCCCGGCCGGCCCACCTTCGCCGAGCACCGGCACCCGTTCGACGAGCTGCGCCCGCACTTCGCGACGCAGACGGTCGACCCGCTCTCGCGCCTCCACGTCATGACGATCGTGGCCGCCGAGCAGCAGACGATGAACTACTACATGAACCACGGGCCCGACTTCATGGAGCCGATCGCCCGGGGGCTCTACGCCGAGATCGGCCAGATCGAGGAGCAGCACGTCTCCCACTACGAGTCGCTGCTCGACCCGCTCGACTCCTGGCTCGCGAACCTCGTCTTCCACGAGTACAACGAGGTCTACCTCTACTGGTCGATGCTCCAGCAGGAGACCGAGCCACGCGTGAAGGCGCTGTGGGAGCTGCACCTGAACATGGAGCTGGGGCAGCTCCAGGAGGCCAGCCGCCTGCTGCAGAAGTACGAGGGCCGCGACCCGCTGGAGCTGCTGCCGCCCGAGCTGCCCGAGATCCCGCTGACGTTCGAGTCGAACAAGCAGTACGTGCGCGACGTGCTGGCCGCCGAGGTCGACCTCCGCTCCGACGGCCTCTACATCGTCCCGATCGACGAGCTGCCCTCGGACCATCGCTACTTCCAGTTCCAGGAGACGGTCAACGCCGGCGGCAGCCCCACCGAGACGGTGATCGACCTGAACCGGGAGAAGCACGGTCGCGACTACCGCGACGAGACCGAGGGCCCGAACCCCGTCCCGAGCCTGCGTGGCACGCAGGACGCCACCGCCTGAGAGGACCGACCATGCCCGTCACCAGCCCCATGGCCCACACCGGCGCCACCACGAAGCCGCTGCCCACCATCACGGTGCAGCCGGGCCGCGAGATGACCCCGGAGACCCTGCAGTCGCTGCCGTCGCTCGCCGGCATGAACGCCATGTTCGTCGTCGACGTCCTGAGCGACATGGCGATGCACGAGCGCTGCGGCTTCCACCTCTACCGCTCGCTCGCCGGCCGCACGAACAACCCGGTGCTCCAACGCAAGTACGTCGAGTTCGGCGAGGAGACCCACGAGCACATCGCCGTCCTCGAACAGCTCCTCACCGAGCTGGGCGCCGATCCGCAGTACGTGAGCCCGTCGGCGCGCGCCACCGAGAAGATGGACACGAGCATCCTCGAGAGCACGTTCCTGCTCGAGGGCTCGGTCGACATCATGACCCAGGAGCTCGTCATGCTCGACGCCGTGCTGCTCGCCGAGACCCGCGACCACGCCAACTGGAGCGGCCTGCGCGACCTGGTCCCGATGTTCCCCGAGGGCCCGGCCCGCGACGCGGTGCAGCGCGCCGTCGACCAGGTCGAGGACCAGGAGGACGAGCACCTCGAGTGGGCCAAGCGCACCCGCAAGAAGCTCATCGCGATGCAGGCCAAGAGCACGGTCATGACGACCGTCGCCGCGACGGCCGAGGACCTCATGGCCCGTGTGAAGGGCCTCTTCGACGGCAGCCCCGCCGCCTGAGCCGAGCGCCGTCGCAGCCGACCGGCAGGACACGTGCCGCCCGGGGCCGGGTAGGGGCGCCCGCAGGGCCCCCGCCCGGCCCCGCAACGCGCAGACGAGAGGACCACGATGTCGACGAACCCCTTCCCGACCGAACGCCTGGTGGCGGTGTACCCCTCGCGGATCGAGGCCGACGCCGTGGCACGGGAGCTGGCCGACGCAGGGATCGACGGCAGCCTCGTGCGCGTCGGCGACAAGGACGACGAGGTCGCCGCCATGTACGGCGAGATGCGCGAGGAGACCAGCCAGTCCTGGAAGCTCATGCCGAGCGCCGTCGTGACCAAGGAGCAGGCCAAGGGCTCGCTCACCGTCATCCCGATCTGCGCCACGGTCGGCCTGGTGCTCGGCCTCCTCGTGGGGCTCCCCGACTACGGGACGACCATGCCGCTGTGGGGACGCCTCGTCCTCGGCGGCGGCGTGGGCGCCCTGTTCGGGACGGTCGTGGGCATGGTGATCGGCGGCGGGCTCGGCGCCCGGGGACCGGCCGAGCGAGGCGCCGCCAACGGCATCACCGTCTCAGTCGCCCGCACCGACGACGCGGTCCGCCGCCTGCTGTCGGCGCACGAGGTCGTGCGCATCGACCGCGTGAGCGCCGGCGGTGGCGAGATCGGCGTCGTGGAGACCGAGGAGGACCGCGACCCCCGCGGCAAGCCGGAGCAGCTGAGGGACCGCCTGCACCAGCCCAAGGGCGGCGACTGGTCGACGATGCGCCCCGAGGAGCCCCGGCCCAACGACCCGAGGTAGGCGCCGGTCGCCCGGCGGCCATGGGGCAGGATGCTGCGGTGCAGGACCGGACCGAGCTGCTGACCACCGTCGCGGTGGCGCTGGGCTCGGCGGGCACGGTGGCCGAGGTGGCCCGGTCGCTCGTCACGACGCTGGCCCCGGCGTTCTGCGACGGGTGCGAGATCGTCCTCAGCGGGGGCGACGGCCGCCTCTGGCGGGTGACGGAGGGCCCCGGGCCGACGAGCGAGCGCGAACGGGTCGAGGT
>DATAGR010000770.1:0-10713 GCA_036263575.1 Aquihabitans sp.
CCCAGCTCGTGGCCAACGACCACGAACCCATCGTGGTGCCCGAGGGGCGGCTGCTGCTGCAGACGCTGCGCTCGCACGACCAGTTCAACACCACTATCTACGGGCTCGACGACCGCTACCGCGGCATCCACGACGGTCGCCGGGTCGTGTTCGCCCGGACCGACGACCTGGCCGCCCTGGGGCTCGCCGACGGCGAGCACGTCGACGTCGTCTCGGAGTGGTCCGACGGTGTGGAGCGCCGGGCGGCGGGCTTCCGCCTCGTGGCCTACGACGTCGCGCCCGGCACCTGCGCGGCGTACTTCCCGGAGGCGAACGTGCTGGTGCCGCTCGGGTCGGTGGCCGAGGGCTCGAACACGCCCACGTCGAAGGCGGTCGTCGTCCGCTTCGAGCGATCCGTCCGGCCTCCGGGCTGAGAGCGGCCGCTCGTCGGGGTGGTCGACCCCGCCGCGGTTCTCCGGCGCGGAGGGTGCGAGCAGGAGGGAGGGCCATGGCCCCGCCTCGCGTCCTCTGCCTCGTGCTCGCCGGAGGCCAGGGCTCGCGCCTCGGGCCGCTCACGACGGGCCGGGCCAAGCCGTCGCTGCCGGTCGGCGGCCACTACCGGCTGATCGACGTGTCGCTGTCGAACACCGCGCACAGCGGGCTCACCGACGTCTGGGTCCTCCAGCAGTACGAGCCCCACCTCCTCAACGAGCACCTCGCCGGGGGGCGGCCGTGGGACCTCGACCGCACCCACGGCGGCTTCCGCGCCCTCCCGCCGTTCCAGGGGCACGGCCGCGACGGGTTCGCCACCGGCAACGCCGACGCACTGGCCCGCAACTGGTCGGTGATCGAGGCGTTCGCCCCCGACGTCCTGCTGGTGTCGAGCGCCGACCACCTCTTCCGGCTCGACTACCGCCCGGTGATCGAGGCCCACGTCGGCTCCGGCGCGGCGGCCACCGTGGTGACGACCACCCTGCCTCGGGGCCACGACCTCACGAGGTACCTGCTGGTCGATGTCGACGGTGACCGGGTTCGGTCCATGGCGTACAAGCCCGATGACCCGAAGGGTCGCGTCGTCGGCACCGAGGTCTTCGCCTACCGGCCCGCCGACCTGCACGACCACCTCGTGGCGCTCCAGCGGGAGGGCGGCGACCTCGGTGACTACGGCGAGCGCCTCCTGCCCCGGCTGCTGGAGGCGGGGCCGGTCACGGCGGTGGGCCACGAGGGCCACTGGCGCGACCTCGGGACGCCGGAGGCCTACCTCGACGGCCAGCTCGACCTGCTCGGGCCCCGGCCGGCGCTCCGCCTCGACGACCCGAGCTGGCCGATCCTCACCTCCATGCCGGTGCGGGGCCCGGCCGTCGTCCACCGCACCGCCGAGATCGACCAGGCGTGGCTCTCACCCGGCGCCACCGTGGCCGGCACGGTGGTCAACTCGATCCTCGGCCCCGGCGTGGTCGTCGAGCGTGGTGCCGAGGTCCGCCACAGCGTGCTGATGGGCGACGTCACGGTGCGGGCCGGGGCCAGCGTGCGGCGGTCGGTGCTGGCCGAAGAGGTGGTCGTGGGCAAGGGCGCCGAGGTCGGCGCGGTGAACGCCCGTCACCCGGTGCTGGTCGGCACCAAGCGCCACATCAAGCCCGGCGACCACGTCGAGGCGGGCACCCACGTCGAGCCCCGGCAGCCCCGCGCGCTGCTGCGGTCGGCGACCTGACCGCGGGCTGCCGGCTCGGCCGAGGGCGGCGTCAGCCGAGGGCGGCGATGTGGACCGAGGCGATGGCGAGCAGCAGGTCGCCGGTCGGCAGGCTCGCCTCGAGGCCGTCGGCGATGCGGCGGACGGGCGTGGCCGCGGCCGGCGCCGGCGGCGCGGCGCAGGCGGTCCCCTCGCTGGACATGGCGAAGGCGCCCCACGGCAGGCCCTGCCACGTGTCGTGCCCGGCGACCTGGGGGTAGGCCACCTGGAACCCGAGGTGGCACGCCGCCAGCGGCCCGGGGTCGACCGCCTCGTCGGCCACCCGCTCCTCGTAGTGCAGGTGCGGCGTCGACGAGGAGCCGGTCGAGCCGACCAGCCCGATGACCGTCGTCTCGTCGACCCACGTCCCCTCGGCGGGCACCAGCACCTCCGACAGGTGGGCGTAGAGGGTCTCCACGCCGTCGCCGTGGTCGATCCGCACCACGTTGCCGTAGCCGGAGCCGCCGCCCCGGCCGGTGCCGTCGGTCGCGAACCCGCCCCGGACGGCGTGGACGGGGGTCCCCGTGCCGGCGACGACGTCGAGCGCCCAGCGGCTGTGGTGGCCGCCGCAGTCGAACCCGAACTGGGACCCGTGCGACGCGTGGGTGCAGCCGATCTTCACCTCGCCCCCGCCGACGTCACGTCGGATGGGGAACCACCGCACCGGAGGGACCGGGGCCGGGGGTGCGACGGCGGCGGCCGGCGGGGCGCTTGCCGGGGTGACGGCGTCGCGGGCGACTGCCGTGGCGGCCGGTGCGACGGCCGCCACGAGGGCGACGACGAGCAGGGACGAGGAGCGCTGGGTGGCGTCCCACCGGCGGGGCCGGTGGCGGCGGAGCACGGGTGATCGATCTCCCGGAGGGGCGACGGGGTCGTTGAGCGGTCAAACGAATCTAGGCAGGGCGACCTCGAACCGGCCAAACCGCCCGGCGCTCGCCCGGCACTCGGGCGGCAGCCCCCCGGCCGCCCGGAGGGGCCCGGTACCATCCGCACCCGTCGGCCGGCCGGTCGACCCGAGGGCCACGGCGGGGAGCCGATGCGGACATCCAGGAGGCTGGCGGTCCTGGTCGCGGCGGTGCTGCTGGCGACCTCGTGCGCCGGCGACGCCGACGGCGGGAACGACGGCGGGGACGGTGCCGGCCGGGGCCGGGCCGGCTCGCCGCCGTTCACCGGCGTGCCCGCCCTCGCGTCGCCGACGGTCGGGACGATCGACGTGGCCGGCGACTCGGTGACCGCCCAGGCCGTCGCCGACCCCGGCGCCCGCGACGCCTTCCCGGCCGATGCCGACGTGCTCTTCGACGTGCGCCAGGGCGCCCGCATCGAGGACCACCTGGCGCCGCTCGCCCAGCGGGCCCAGGGCCCCATGCGGCCCCGCCCCGACCTGCTGGTGGTGGCGCTCGGGACGGTGAACGGCCTCGGCCCCACGTCGGGCGGTTGGGACGACCTCGACGCCGAGCTGTTCGCCAAGCTGCTGGCCGTCCCCGACGGCGGTTCGTGCGTGGTCGTGGTCCTGCCGGGCGTCGGTCCGCAGGCGTCCCCCGCCGATCGGGCCGCCGCCGAGGCCATGCGGGCCGACATGCGCCGGCTCGTGCGGTCCCGGCCGCACACGGTCGTCGCCGACTGGGGTGCGTGGGCGGCCGAGCACCCCGACGACCTCGCCGCCGACGGCATCGCCCTGTCCTCCGCGGGGGCTCGCCCGGGCGAGCTGGCGGTGCGCCGGGCCAGCCGAGCGTGGCTGGACCTCGTCGAGCGCGCCGTGGGCCGCTGCGCCGACGCCTGAGCGCCGGGCCGGCTGGACGGGCCGGTCGACCGAGCGGCTAGGCCGTGCCGCCGGGCAGCCGGGCGAAGAGGCCGAGGTCGGGGTACGCCGCCCCGAGCAGCGCCCGGTCGTCGCCGCCGAGCCAGCCCCTCAGGACCGAGGCGTAGACGCTGCGGTGGTCGACGTGGACCTTGGCGTTGCCCCGGGCGTCGAGGTCGTCGAGGCGGGGGAACTGGCCGTGGAACCCGCCCTTGACGTTGTCGCCGATCACGAGCAGGCACGACGACGTGCCGTGGTCGGTGCCGGCCGAGCCGTTGGCCTGGGGCCGGCGGCCGAACTCGGAGAAGGTCATGAGGGAGACCTTGCTGCCCCAGCCCGGCGCCAGGGTGGCGTAGAAGGCGGCGATGGCGGCGTCGAGGTCCTTGAGGAGGAGGTCGTGCTCCCAGAGCTGGCCGTCGTGGGTGTCGAAGCTGCCGAGCGTCGCGTCGAACACCCGGATGCCGAGGCCGGCGTTGATCAGCCGGGCGATCAGGGTGAGCTGCGAGGTCAGCGAGTCGTTCGGCAGCTCGGGCGTGAACATCGGCGTGAGGTCGTCGGCCAGGCGGACCGACGCCGCCCCGGCGGTGGCGAGCTTGTCGGCCCACACGCCCTTGCCCGTCGGTGCGGCACCGAAGGCCG
Organism: Aquihabitans sp.; assembly: GCA_036263575.1. Taxonomy (GTDB): domain Bacteria; phylum Actinomycetota; class Acidimicrobiia; order Acidimicrobiales; family Iamiaceae; genus Aquihabitans. Next base: position 4,146 of record DATAGR010000770.1, read on the forward strand.
AGACGGTGTCGTAGACGCTGGTCATCCACGGCTCGGTGCGGTCGGCGCCGAAGAGGTCGCCGCCGGTGTCGAGCGCCGTCACGACCGACCGCTGGCCCTGCAGGTGCAGCGGCACCGAGGACCCCATGGCCACGGCCCGGAGGCCGTCGGCCGAGCCGGGCACGCCGTCGAGCCAGCGCCCGAGCCAACCCGACGAGCGGCTCGTGCCGGCGGTGCCGGCCATCCAGCTCGCCGTGGACGAGAAGTGGCTCAGGTCGCTGACGGTCGCCTGGCCCACGCCCTGGACGACGGCGACCTTGCCGGCCTTGAAGCGGTCGCGCAGCTTCGGGAGGGCCGGGTGGAGGCCGAAGGAGGCGTCGAGCGGCAGCGGGTTGGTGATCGCCAGCGACCCACGACGGTCTCGGTAGGGGCCGTTGCCGATCGGGACGACGGTGTTGTAGCCGTCGTTGCCGCCGCCGAGGTGCAGGACCACGAGGATGCCCTGGTCGTGGCGGCCGACGACCGGCTTGCACGCGGGCAGCACGGCGGCGGTCGCTGCTGCGGCCAGCGAGCCCTGGAGGAAGCGGCGCCGGGTCATGTTCCCGGCGATGCGATCGCCCGAGATCGAGAGGGCGTCGCGGATGCGGCGCGGGTCGAAGTCGTCCACGGTGCGCTCCCTCAGGCCAGCTGGAAGTCGGGGCTGAGCATGGTCAGGGCCACCAGGCCGGGCCGCACGGCCCACGAGCGCCGGGCGGCCTGCTCGCGGGCGACGAAGGCCTCGAGCTGCTGGCGGGTGCTGGCGGCGGGGGCGTCGATGCCGAAGCGGTCGAAGGCCGCCTGCACGACGACCGCCGGCGCCTGGTCCTCGAGGCCGGCGAAGACCCCCCGGTCCGACGCCTGCCACCGCACCCAGCCGGCGTAGGAGCCCTTGCCCCACTGGGCCGAGCTGGAGATCCATGCGCCGTTCTGGCGCCACCCCGAGACGTTGGGCGGCTGGTAGAGCGTCTGGCCGAGTCGGGACATCCACCACTCCGGGTGGAGCTCGCCGGCCGTCATGCCGACCGACCGCATGGTCGCCACCATCCACTCGATCGGGCTGCGCACCAGGGCGGTGCGGGTGGCGGCCGCACGGAACTCGGGGCGCAGGAACACCACGCGGAGGAACGCCTTGACGTCCATGCCGCCGGCGATGAGCGAGGACGCCAGCTCGGCCACCAGCGCCGGGCTGGGGTTCGGGTAGGCGAAGAACGACCAGATCTTGGCGGCGAGGTGCGACGCGCAGACCTGTTGCTTCGAGCCGCGCACGATCTCGGTGATGGTGGCGGGGCCGTCCCAGTTGCGGGAGATGCCGAAGAGCGTCTTGGTGCCGTTGTCGTGGTCGCCGGGCCGGAACACGTAGGTGGCGCCGTCGTCCGCCGTGCCGTGGCCCGACCAGGCACGGGCCATGGCCACGACATCGGACTCGGCGAACGTGCGGTTGCCCATGGTGAAGAGCTCCATCACCTCGCGGGCGAAGTTCTCGTTCGGGCGGGCGGCGACGTTCTCGTCGTTGTCGAGGTAGTCGAGCATGGCGGGGTCGACGGCCATGGCCTGCATGAGGTCGTGGACGTCGCCCAGGCCCTTGGCCCGCCACGTCTTGATCTGCCGGAACACCAGGCGGGGGAGCGGCCCCTCGGTCGACGACGTGAGGTGCCCGTGCCAGAACAGCGCCATCTTCTCGACGATCGGCGTCGGCGTGGTGGCCATGCGGTCCATCCAGTAGTGCACCGCCGCCACCCAGGCCTCGTAGTACTTGGCGTCGGTGTCGACGTCGACGGCGGCCGGGATCGTGTCCGGCGGGTTGGCCGACGTGTCGAGCACGCGGTCCACCACCGCAGCCCACGAGGCCCGCGTCATCAGCGCATCGATCTCGGCCTTCGTTCCGCCGAAGCCCGCCCGTCGCAAGAGGTGGGCCACGTCGGCCCGTGTGAAATCGGCGATACCTCCGCTTCGGCACCTCGGGCCCCGACCTTGAGCCCCGGCGGCCACGGCCACCCGTCCGGGCCCGCCCAGCGCCCCGGATCAGGGCCCGTCCGCCGGTGGGGCGCTGCGGCCGGGGCGTTGCCGGTTGTGCACCGGGCAGAGGAGACGGCCGTTGTCCTGCACCGTCAGCCCACCGTCGGTGTACTCGACGACGTGGTCGACCTGGCAGCGCTCCGCGGGTTCTCGACAGCCCGGGAAGGCGCAGTGCCGGTCGCGCACCTCGACGGCCCGACGGGTGGCGCCGGTGAAGCAGCGGGTGCGGATCCCGACGTCGATGACCCGTGAGCCGGGCCCGAAGACGATGCGCTCCACGTCGGCGAGGTCGAGGATCGATGCCACCTGGCTGGGGGTGAGGACCGTGCCGTTCGACAGTTCGCACATCCGGTCCTCGAACGGTTGCCGTGCCCGAGCGTCGTCGGGACCGTCGGGCGGTGTGGCCGCCCAGGGCGGTGGCGTCGCCGGCCGGGTGAGGCGTTGGTCGGTGCCGGGTCCGAGGCCGCACACGTGGTCGATGAAGGTGCGGTAGTCGACGAGCACGGTGAGCAGCACGCGTCCCTGCTTGGCGTCTGCGGGCATGGCCGCGGAGCGCGTGGCCATCTCGACGAGGGCATCGGCCCGCCGCTGCACCGTGGTCCGCGCCAGGTGGTGCAGCTGCACGGCGTCGCCGTGGATGGCTCGTGCGTCGGCCCAGTCGGCCTCGAACAGGCCGCGCTCCAGCCGCTCGAGCTCGGTGGTGAAGATCCCGCCGCCGATGGGATCGATGCGGCCCTGCACGTCGACGTCGCCGTGGAGCGTCGGCGCGGCACGGAGGTGCCGCTCGGCGTGGCCTCGCTCGGCCCGATCGTCGGCGGTGGCGTCGTCACCGCAGTCCTCCCAGTGCCGGACGACGCGCTGGAAGTCGTCGTAGCCGAGCTCCTTCGCATAGGAGACGAGCAGGGCCTCGTCACGGGCGAACAGCGCCTCGAGCGGCGGCCGGTTCGCCCCGCACAGCACGTCGACGTGGTCGACCGACAGCTTCCCGGCTTCGAACGCCGCCCGGGTCAGCGGCATGGTCCGCAACCGGCGAGCCCGCCGCACGTCCCGCCGGGCCGTCGCCGGCGAGCAGCCAGCATCCCGCGCCAGGCGTGCGCCGCCGGAGCGGGACCGGTCAGCGGCCCACACGCACCGGGCGTCCCATGCCGCCAACGGACCGGCTGTCGAGGCGACCAGGAGCGAGACGAGTTGCTGGCGTTCCACGACGAGGTCGTGCAACGACGCGTCGTCGAGCCCGTCCACGTCCTGCTCGAGCGACCGCTCGATCGCCTCTCGCACCCCGCCGTCGTCCATGCGTCGATCGTACGTATGTTCGATCGCGAGCACGACCCCATATGTCGGGGTCAGCCGATGGATCCGACATGTCGAGAGCGGCGGTCGGCGAGTGCGCGGACTGCAGCGCCCTCGGTCAGCGGCGCCAGAACAGCAGGTGGGTGACGCCGCTGGAGCTGGTGACCTCGTCGACGTGGAAGCGATCGAGGAGCTCGTCGGGGGAGCTCCAGAGGCGCTCCCCTCGGACGAGCTCGACCGGCGAGACGGAGACGTGCATGGTGTCGACCAGGTCGGCGTCGAGGAACTGGCGGATGGTCGCCACGCCGCCCCCGAGGCGGACGTCTTGGCCATCCGCGGCCTCCTTCGCCCGGCGGAGCGCCTCGGCCGGGGTGGCGTCGAGGAAGTGGAACGTCGTGTCGGCCAGCGTGAAGGACGGGCGCTCGTGGTGCGTGAGCACGAACACGGGGGTGTGGAACGGCGGCGTGTCGCCCCACCACCCCTGCCACTCGAGGTCCTGCCACGGCCCGCGCTGGGGGCCGAACTTGTTGCGCCCCATGATCTCCGCACCGATGCCGTGGGCCATCTCGCGGACGAGCACGTCGTCGAGCCCGCGGGTGCCGCCGGGCTCCGAGCGGTGCACCCAGCTCGCGGTCGTGCCGGCCCATGCGAGGAGGGCCTGCGGGTCGGCGTGGCCGAACGGCCGCTCGAGGCTCTGGCCCTCGCCGGCGCCGAAGCCGTCGCTCGACACGCCGAAGCACTGCACGCGGAGGAGCTGCGGCGCGCTCACGACGCGCCCACCTCGGGTGCGAGGCCCTCGGCGGCGTAGTGCACCTGCGCCTCGGCGAAGGCGTCCCAGTCCCAGGGGACGAGCCGGCCGGCGAGGCACGGTTCGAGCCGTTCGAGCGAGGTGTGGAGCCCGACCACGTAGCAGCCCTCGATGGCGGCGTCGGCGTCGGTCACGGCGTGGCTGATGCGCAGCACGCAGCCGCCGTCGACAGCTTCGAGCTCCCACCGCACCAGGGAGCCGGGATCGGCGTGGGTGTGCTCGAGCAGCATCGGCGGCTCGACGCGGAGGATCGTGAAGGTCATGGTCACCGGCTCCTCCTCGGAGGTGCCGGCGAACACCATCTGGCCCCCCTCTCGGAGGTCGACGGTGATCTCGGCGTCGAACGGCAGCCACCACTCGCCCAGCCGGGCCGGGTTGGTGATGGCGTCCCACACCTCCCGGACTGGGTGGGCGAGGTGGCGTTCGAACCGGATGACCCCGCCGTCGGCGGTGCGCTCCAACGTGCCGTCGTAGGAGGCGGCGGTGCGGTCGGTCATGGGCGTTCCCCTGTGGTCGGTGGGTTCGGTTCGGTGGTCCGGTCGAGGTGTCGCTCGAGCGCGTCGAGCCGACCCGACCACTCGGCCCGGTACGGCTCCAGCCACGCGTCGAGCGCTCGCAGCGGTTCGGGGCGGAGCCGGTACAGCCGGCGCTGCGCGTCACGCCTGACCTCGACCAGGCCGGCGTCGCGCAGGACCTTGAGGTGACGTGACACGCCCGGCTGCGGCATGCCGACGTGGTCGACGAGCTCGTTGACCGACCGCTCTCGCACGCGGACGGCGTCGAGCAGCTGGCGCCGGGTCGGTTCGGCGATGACGGCGAGGACGGCCAGATCGGTGGGCACGTCGGGAACATACCCTCATCCGTATATTCGTGCAACCACATACTCGCCCGCGCACGCAGGTGTGGAGGTCTCTGGTGCGGAGCCCGCGGTGGGAATCGAACCCACGACCTGCCGCTTACAAGGCGGCTGCTCTGGCCAACTGAGCTACACGGGCGCGGCCTGGTCGGCGGCGGGGACGTGGCCCCGGCCGTCGGTCCCGGCAGCGCGCCGATCGTAGGCGGCGGCCGACGTGGACCTCTGGTGACCGGTTGGCGACGGCGGCGGGTCCGCCGTGAACCGTGGCTCCGGCAGGAGGATCGGGCCACCCAGCGTGCGAAGGGGCCCGCCGACGACCACGCACCGCGTGGATCGCACTTGACGCACCCACTTTCCGTGGTGATACTGGCTCGACTCAGCACCCTGAGTGGTGAGAAACAGACATAGTGGGGGAGAGACCATGACCGACGTCGTGCCACGCGACCACGTCCACGCCGACAGCTCGGCCACGCCCGACCACGGGCACGTCCAGGTCGGCCAGGTGATCGAGCTGCCGGACCGCCCGTCGCTGGCCGGCGCACCGAAGATCGACCGTCGCAAGGCCTCGTGGGCGGCGGGCATGCCGCGGGTGTCGGTGGTCATCCCGACCCTCAACGAGGAGCGCAACCTCTGCCACGTGCTGCCGCGCGTGCCGGCCTGGATCGACGAGGTGATCATCGTCGACGGGCGCTCGACCGACCGCACGGTCGCCGAGGCCCGACGGCTGCTCCCCTCGGTGCGAGTCGTCGAGGAGACCAACCCCGGCAAGGGCCGGGCGCTGTTCGCCGGGATGCGGGCCGCGACGGGCGACATCGTGGTGGCCCTCGACGCGGACGGCTCCATGGACCCGGGCGACATCTCTCGGTACGTGTACAGCCTGATGGCGGGCGCCGACTTCGTGAAGGGCTCGCGCTTCGTCCACGGCGGCAGCACCGACGACATGGGCCCGCTCCGCCGCCTCGGCAACCGCGCCCTCACCGAGACCGTGCGGCGCGTCTACGGCGGCCGCTACTCGGACCTCTGCTACGGCTACTTCGCGCTCTGGGCCGACGTCCTGCCGTACCTCGACGGCGACGCCCCCGGCTTCAAGGTCGAGACCCACGTCAGCGTCCGGGCCCTAGGGGCGGGGCTCCAGGTGGTCGAGGTTCCGACGTTCGAGGCCGAGCGCATCCACGGCGAGAGCAACCTCAACACGTTCCGCGACGGCGCTCGGGTGCTCCGCCAGATCTTCCGGGAGCGCAACGCCTTCGCCCGCTCGACGCTGCCGGTGCCGCGCCCGCTCCGGTCGCCGCTCCAACCCGCCGTCCTGCGGGGCGCGGCCGTGCCGGACAGCGCCTCGCCGCCGCCGCCCTCGATGACCGCGGTCGTGTGCACCCACACCCTGGAGCGCTGGGGCGCCCTCGTGCGGGCCGTCGACAGCCTGCAGGCCCAGGTGCCGGCACCCGCGGAGATCCTCGTCGTGGTCGACCACAACGAGGCGCTGCTCGCCCGGGTGCAGGCCGAGCTGGACGGGGTCCGGGTCCTGGCCAACCGCCAGCAGCGCGGGCTCGCCGGCGCCCGCAACACCGCGATCGAGGAGG
>DATAGR010000771.1:0-2689 GCA_036263575.1 Aquihabitans sp.
CCGGCCGGTCGGGATCGGTCGCGGCCAGGCCCGCCACCACCTCGGGTCCCCAGGCCCCGGCGGCGATGGGCTCCTGGTGCTCACCGGACACCGCGCGCCCCCACCGGCTCGGGAAGGACGGCGTCGAGCTCGTCGTCGGAGGCCTCCACGAGGGCGTCGAGCTCGGCCACCAGCAGGCCACCCAGCTCGTCGAGGTCGAGCGAGCGCGGGTTGGCCGTGAGGCCGACGTTGAGCACGTCGCCCACGCTCCACGCGGTGACGTTGAGGCCCATGTCCTCGGTGAGGTACCCGGCCGACGCGACCGAGGTGACCGTGCTGCGCGCCACCGCCAGGGGCGCCGACGGGCCCCGCACGAGGCTCACGATCAAGCTGTAGGTGGCGCGCCGCCGACGACGCCCCTCGGCCAGGCCGAGGCGGTACGTCGCCCGGTACGCCGGCCCCAGCTCGAGCACCGCGAACTTCACGTCCGGCTCGAGGGCCAGGTGGCGCGCCCGGGCGGCGAGCGCGGAGCGTCGCACCTCGGCGAGGCGCAGCACCGGGTCGGTTTGCCGGGCGCGCAGCGCCACCCCGAACGACGTCCCCGAGTTCCCGGCGATGGACGTGTCGTCCGGCCGGCGCTCGGCGGGGACCGTGGCGGTGAGGTCGACCTCCTCGAGGTCCGCGTCGGGGCCGACGAGGTGCGGCAGGGCGCCGCCGACCAGCGTCAGCAGGACGTGGTTGAGGGTCGCCCCGTGCCCGCGAGCCACGGCGAGCATCGTGGGCAGCGGCAGGGGGACGATCCGCACCGCCCGGTCGCCGGCGACGTCGACGTTCCAGGGCGCCAGCGGCGCCGACAGGGCGGCGGCCCCCAGGGCCCGCCCGTCGTGGTCGCGAGCCCACCGCCACGTCGGGGCCAGCAGGCGTGCCACGGCCGGCGAGCGCCCGGCGAGCGTCGCCCACCGGCGGAGCCCGGCGCGGACCAGTGCGAGGGTCGAGGGCTCGGGGTCGGCGTCGATGGCGCTCGCCGAACCGGGTCGGGCGGCGCCGAACATGGCCTCGATGAGGCGCACGCTCTGCGCCCCGCCGACCAGGCCGTGGTGGACCTTGAGGACCAGCGCCTGCTCGACCGGCGCCGGCCCGTCGACGAGCCACAGCTCCCACGGGGGCCTCGACCGGTCGAGGGGCGTGGCCATCAGGTGGCCGAGGAGGTCATCGAGCCGCTCGTGCGGGCCGAGGCGGCGGTGGTGCAGGTGGTCGCCGAGGCGCGGCTCGCCCCGCACCCAGCTCCCCGGCAGCGCCCACCGCCCACCGACGAGTGCCAGGCGATCCCCGAGCGGACCCAGCGAACCGAGCCGCGCGGCCAGGTGCGACTCGACCTCGTCGACGGTCACCGGCGGCTCGCCGTCGGGTCGGGCGAGCGTCAGCACCTTGAGCGTGTGCCGGGGCATGCCGGGGTGCTCGTCGCGGAAGTGGAACGCGTCGCGACCGGTCACCGCACGCATCGCCCCGCCCTTCGCACGGCGGCGAGTGTAGGGCCGCAGCGTCACGCTCCCGCGCGGTGGCCTCGGGGCCTCGCCCTAACCTCCTCGCATGTCGCAGCCGCCCCGCCGAGGCATCGTGGCGGCCGGCCACGACGCAGCCGCCGACGCCGCCGCCGCCATGCTCGACGTCGGCGGCAACGCGTTCGACGCCGCCGTCGCAGCGGGCTTCGCCTCGGCCGTGTGCGAGCCGGGGTTCACGAGCCTGGCCGGTGGCGGCTTCCTGCTCGCCCGCCCGGCCGGGGGGGCAGACATCCTCTTCGACTTCTTCGTCGACACGCCGGGGCGCGGGCGGGCCGAGGGCGCGCCGGCGCCCGTCTTCGAGGAGGTGACGGTCGCGTTCGCCGCCGCCACCCAGACCTTCCACTGCGGTCCCGGCTCGGTGGCCGTGCCCGGCGTGCTGGCCGGCTACCTCCACGTGCACGACCGCCTCGGGCGCCTGCCGCTGGCCGAGGTCGTCGCGCCGGCGGCGCGCCTGGCGACCGACGGGGTGGCGGTGTCGCCGTCGCAGGCGATCGACCTGGCCCTGCTGGCGCCGATCCTGGCCCGAACCGCCGCCAGCCGGGCGATCTTCTTCCCGGACGGCGACCTCCTCGGCGCCGGCGAGACGCTGCGGAACCCGGACCTCGGCCGCTTCCTGACCGACCTCGGAGCCGATGCCGGCGCCGCCTTCTACGACGGCGACCTGGCCCGGCGGCTCGTCGACCAGCTCGCCGAGGGCGGTGGCCTGCTGACGCTCGAGGACCTCGCCGCCTACCGGGTGGTCGAGCGCAGGCCGCGCCGTGCCACCTACCGGGGCCGGACGCTGGTCACGAACCCGCCGCCCTCGTTCGGCGGCGCCCTCCTGTCCGTCGCGCTGGGACGCCTCGAGCGTTTGGGACCGCCGGCGCCGCCCGGATCCGTCGAGTGGGCCCTCGCCGTCGCCGGCGTCATGGCCGACGTCGACGCCGGCCGCGCCGCGGGCGACCCGGAGGTCGTGGCCGCCCTGGCCGGCGACCCCGCCGAGCTCGGCGAACCCGGCGACCCCGGCGAACCGGGGGAAGACGCCACCGGGCGGCCGGTCGCGACGCGCGGCACGACCCACGTCACCGTGGCCGACGCGGAGGGCAACGTGGCCGCCATGACGACCTCCAACGGCGAGTGCTCGGGCGATGTCGTCGACGGCACCGGCA
>DATAGR010000772.1:0-1532 GCA_036263575.1 Aquihabitans sp.
GGCAGCTGCCGGGGGACGCCGTGGCAATCACGGCCGACGTCGGCACCGCCGACGGCGCCGCCCGCTTCGTGGAGGAGGCGGCCGAGGCGCTCGGCGGGCTCGACATCGTCGTCCCCAACGCCGGCGGGCCGCCCGCCGGCACGTTCGCCACCACGCCGCTCGACCGCTACCTGCCGGCGCTCGAGCTGAACCTGCTCTCGACGGTGGCCATGTGCCACGCCGCGGTGCCACGGCTCGTCGCCCAGGGCTGGGGCCGGGTGGTCGCCATCACGTCGGTCACGGTCCGCCAGCCGGCCGCCGAGCTGATCCTCTCCAACACGGCGCGGGCCGGCGTCACCGGCTTCCTGAAGACGCTGGCCTCGGAGGTGGCGGCCCACGGCGTCACGGTCAACAGCGTGCAGCCCGGCATGCACGCCACCGACCGCCTCACCGGCCTCCACGGCGGCGACACCGCCGCCGCAGCCCGCCTCGTGCCGACCGGCGAGCTCGGCCGGCCCGACGACTTCGGGCGGGTCGTCGCCTTCCTGTGCTCGGAGCACGCCAAGTTCGTCACCGGCGCCGCGCTGCCCGTCGACGGCGGCGCCAGCCGCGGCCTGCAGTAGCCCGGCGAGGCGGTTCGGGCGCGATGGCGTGCTCGGTAGGGTCGACGGATGCCCCTGCGCCACGTCGTCCTCCTCCGCTTCACCCCAGGCACCGAACCGCGGCAGGTCGACGAGATCGCCCGTGCGCTTCGCTCCCTGCCCGGGTCGATCCCGGAGCTCGACGACTACCGCGTGGGCACCGACCTCGGGTTGAACGAGGGCAACTGGGACTTCGGCATCGCCGCCGACTTCGCCACCGAGGAGCACTACCGGACCTACCGCGACGACCCCGACCACCAGCGGATCATCCGGGAGCTGATCCAGCCGGTGGTGGCCGAGCGGGCCGCGGTCCAGTTCGCCACCTGACCACCCGCCGAGGCGCGGGACGGCGTCGGGGCCGTGACGTAGGGTCCGCGCCCATGACCGACACCCCGTGGCTCGGAGACGCCGTCTCGCTCGTGGAGGCCTTCCGGGCCGGCGAGCGGTCGCCGGCCGAGGAGCTCGACGCAACCCTCGCCGCCATCGACGCCAGCGAGCTCAACGCCTTCGTCCACCTCGACGTCGACGGCGCCCGGGCGACCGCCGCCGACGCGGACGTGACCAAGCCCTTCGGCGGCGTGCCCGTCGGCATCAAGAGCCTCGAGATGGTGGAGGGCTGGCCCTACAGCGAGCAATCGCTGGTCTTCCGCGACCGCACGGCGACCGTGACCGCCACGAGCGTGCAGCGCCTGCGCGACGTCGGCGGGATCGTCGCCGTCGGCCAGACGCTGGCGTCGGAGTTCGGCGGCCTGAACGTGTCGAAGAACCGCCTCCACGGCACCTGCCACAACCCGTGGCGCCAGGGCGCGACCGCCGGCGGCTCCTCCGGCGGCTCGTCGGCCGCGGTCGCCGGCGGGCTCGTGCCGATCGCCACCGGCGGCGACGGCGGAGGGTCGATCCGCATCCCCGCCG
>DATAGR010000773.1:0-1705 GCA_036263575.1 Aquihabitans sp.
GCACGCCTCTGGAAGTCAGAAGCCGCCCGAGCCCGAGCCCTTGACCGCTTCCTCCACCGCTACAACCATCACCGCCACCACACCGCCATCGGCGGCCCACCGTCAAGCCGAGTCACCAACCTGGCAGGGCACAACAACTAGGCCGCCCACGATGATGAAGATGCCGAGGGCCAGGAACGCACCGAGCACCGTTGAGACCACGACCTTCGAGAACTGCGCCAGGAGCCGGCCCCGGAGGCGGGGCCGGCTCCAGAAGGACTGAGCGCGCGATGGTGACGACGGGCTCGCGCTCGGCGGGACCACCGCACCGGGGCTCGTGCCGAGCTCCGCAGGTAGCTCGAGGTCAGCGCCTCGATCACCTCCGTCCAGCTGACTGCTGCGACCGAGGGTCGACCATGCGTTCACCTCGGTGAGGACAGAGCGCGGAGGCTCCGGCTCCCCGGTCCGCAGCATGAGGCGGACGAGCGTCGGAGAAGCGGCAGTGAGCCCCGGGCTAGCGACGAGCGGCTAGTCCGAAGCGGGGGAGGCGAAGACCACGATGTTGTCCCGGTAGTGACCCTCGCCTCGGTCGAAATCGCCGCCGCAGGTAATGAGGCGCAGAGTTGGCTCCAGTGTGGGCGTGTAAACGAGTTCAGTGGGAAACTCATCCTTTGGAAACTGCTGGATGCTGTCCACGCTGAACCGCGTGACACCGCCGTCGTTCGCCAGCACTGCGATCAAGTCGCCCGGCTTGAGATCCTTCAACCGGTAGAAGACGGCCGGACCAGACTTCGAGTCGACGTGAGCGGCAATCACGCTCGCCCCGGCTTCGCCCGGCTCGGGACCATCTTCATACCATCCGGCGACGTGGTAGTCCTCGGGCGCCTCCAGAGAGCCGTCGGGCAGCAACCCTAGCGGAATCACTGGACTGTCCACGCCGATTGTCGGGATCTGCACCGCAGTCGGTGTGCCTACTTGAGCGATCGCCGATGTGGGTGCAGGCAAGTTCGCTATCGGTGCAGGCTGGCTCGTCGTTGACGGTCCTATCGTGGTCGTGCTGGAGGTGCTCGGCGGCTGGCTGGGGGCTGCAATTCTTTCGGCTCGAGTAGCCGAAACTTCAGCAGCGCCCGCATTCCCATCCGGGGCTGCGCTACCGCACGCAACCAAAAGCAGCGCCGAGGCGCAGGCCGCCACCAAGCGGTGGCGACTCTGCGACCTCGGCACTACAGAGTCAGGAAGCTCCGTCACCGAGTCCGGAGGCGAAACGAAATCGCTGCGGCACCCACGAGACCGATGGTGGTGACGCCCGCTACCGCGACCCACGGCGTTCCGCCGGAAGGTGCCGGTGCAGCGCCGCCGCCACCGGTGGCGACGCCACCGGTCGGTGCTGCGCCGTCGTCGGTCCCGCCCTCGTCGGTGCCGCCATTCTCCCCGCCGTTGCCGTCAACGCCGCCGAAGTAGTCCTCGCAAGCCAGCCCGTCGTTATCGTTGCCGTCCAGGCCGTTGGGATCGCTGGGGTCTGCATCGAGAACGGCCTGTGCCTCGGCCTGCGTCGTGTAGTCGTCGCAGTTCGTTACGTCTTGCGCATACGCGCTTGGAGCGAAAGCCAGGAGCGCGAAAGCGCCGACCATGATCGCCAGGATGGACTTCGGGGACCGCTTCATGCATAGGCTCCAGTTGCAGTGGGGTGGGGTCTAAAGGTCGCCAACACTTGACGCTGGCGGCC
>DATAGR010000774.1:0-13252 GCA_036263575.1 Aquihabitans sp.
CGCCGCCCCCGCCTCCGCCGCCGTCGTCGCCGTCGGTCAGGGCCACCGCGGCCCCGGCGCCGCCGAGCAGCAGCAGGCCCAGCAGGGCCAACACCCAGGGCCCCCGGCGTCGGACCGGCTCGAACGCCACCGTGCCGGCCGGAGCTGCCGACGCCGGCGCCGGACCGGTCGGCGGGTGCGGCACGTGTCCCGGGGGACCGAGGGGCGGGCGGCGGACCGGGGCGTGCTCGCCGCTCGCCGCCACCGCGGCCTGGGCGGCGGCCGGGGCCTTGGCGGGGTCGGCGCCCGCGCCGAGGAGGGCCCGCCGCATCTCGGCGGCGTCGCGGAAGCGGTCGTCGGGGCGCCGGGCCATGGCCCGGGTGACCACCTGCTCGACCGACGGCGGGATCTCGGGCCGGAGCTGGCGGGGCGGGGTGGGGTCGCGGTGGAGGCGGGCGAGGGCCGTGCCGGTGTCGGTGTCGGCGGTGAACGGCGGCTGGCCGGTGAGCGCCTCGTAGAGCACCACGCCGAGGGCGTAGAGGTCCGTGCGCCCGTCGACCGGTCCGCCCTCCACCTGCTCGGGGGCCAGGTACTTGGCGGTGCCCACCATGGAGCCGTCGCTGGTGAGGTCGGCGGCCTCGGCCGCCTTGGCGATGCCGAAGTCGGCGACGAGGACGCGCCCGTCGCTCGAGAGCAGGATGTTCGCCGGCTTGACGTCGCGGTGGACGAGCCCGCTGGCGTGGGCGGCGCCGAGGGCGTCGGCGACCTGGGTGCCGATGGCGAGGACGGCGGCGAGCTGCAGCGGGCCGTGCTGGTCCAGGTCGGCGCGCATCGTGGTGCCGTTCACCAGCTCCATCACGATGGCGTTGATGCCGTCCTCGGCGAGCGTGTCGTACACGGAGACGATGGACGGGTGGGCGAGCCGGGCGGCGGCGATGGCCTCGCCCCGGAACCGCCGCACGAAGGACTCGTCCCGCGCCAGGTGGGGGTGGAGGATCTTGACCGCGACGCGGCGGGCCAGGACCTGGTCGGTGGCCTCCCAGACCTCGGCCATGCCGCCGGACGCGATGGGGTGGTTGAGCCGGTACCGCCCGCCGAGGACCCGACCGGTCAGGCCGTCGGCCGGTGACCCGGGACTGGTGCTCGGGGAGGGGGCCACGACGCCGCCGAATCTAGTGCGGGCCGACCGGGGCCCACGGGCGCGGGGCGGGCCGCACGAGCCGTCAGGCGGGGTGGTGCCAGGCGAAGCCGAGGATCCCGGGCCCGCCGTGGGTGCCGATCACCGGGCCGATGGTCCAGACCTGCAGCTGCTCGCGGGAGTAGCGGGGCGCCATCAGCTCGACGAGCTCGTCGACGTCGTCGGCGTGGCCCGAGCAGAGGGCGAGCTCCTCGATGTCGGGGAGCTCGAAGATCTTGTCGCGCAACCAGATCAGGGCCTTGCGGCGGGTCCGGACCTTGCCGGCCTCCTTGACGGTGCCGTCGGAGATGTCGACGATCGGCTTGATCGACAGGACCGAGCCGAGGAGGGCCTGGGCCCCGCCGATGCGGCCGCCCTTCTTGAGGTTGTCGAGCGTGTTGAGGGCGCCGTAGATCGTGGTGCGCTCCCGGAGGTCCTCGACGATGGCGACGACCTCGTCGGCGCTGGCCCCGCCGGCCGCGGCGCGCGCCGCGTGCAGGCACTTCATCCCCTGGCCTGCGGTGATCGACTTCGAGTCGACGACCCGCACGTCGAGGTCGTCGCCGATGGCGCGGGCGGCGTTCTCGGCGGACTGCATGGTGGCCGAGAGGGCGCTCGAGATGTTGATGACGACGACGGGGTCCCCGGCGCTGCCGGCGTCGCGGATGGCGGCCTCGAAGGCGCCGGGCGCGGGCGCGGCCGTGGCCGGCATGCCAGGGAACGTCGCCATCTTCTCGTAGAACTGCTTGGCGTCGAGCTCGAGGCCGTCGGTGTACTCGTCGTCGCCGAAGCGGATGGTGAGCGGCACCACCCGGATCCCGTGCTCGGCCGCCACCTCGGGGGAGAGGTCGGCGGCGCTGTCGGTGACGATCTGGACGGGCATGTGGTGGCTCCGGCTCGGGTGGGGAGGTCAGTCCGCGTCAGACCGCGGCCGGTCGGGGGCCGTTACATCGGGCCGGCTCGCGCCCTCGGCGCCCACGGTGGCCGGCGGGTCGCGCACGAAGATGTCGTCGTCCTCCTCGGGGTCGGGTGGCGGCGGCTCGGCGGCCGGGGTGCGGTGGCGCCCGGCGTCGGCGACGCCGGCCCGGCGGTCCCGGCGGGCCCGCCGCCAGTGGCGACCCCACCAGAGGGCGAGGAACGCGGCGGCACCGATCGTCAGGACCAGGCCGACGCCCGACACCGCCGTGGACCGGACGGTGTAGCGGCTCTCGGCGAGGACGCGGCCGTCGGGGCTGCGCACGCTGACGCGCAGGGGCGTGTCGCCGGTGGCGCGGGTCTGGACCCGGATGTCGACGACCGTCCGTCGGTCGGTGAGGGTCGCCTCGATCGTGTCCTCGGGGAACGTGAGGCGGTCCGAGGCCTCGAGCGTGATCACGACCCGGACGGGCTGCTCGCCCGACGACGTGATCGGGAGCGGGAACCGGGCGTCACGGGCGCCGAGGGTGACGATGTCCCGCTCGGGCACCGAGACGGCGCCGAGCCGGCGCCGCAGCTCGTCGCGCTGGGTCCGGACCTCGGCCCGGCGGGTCGGGAGGTCGAGGTCGACGGCCGCGCTCCGCGCCAGCGGGCGCTCGAAGGCCTGGACCGACTCCGGTTGGTCCGGGACCATCGACGCGTAGCTGGTCAGCAGCTGGTGGGTCTCGTTGACGAGCTCGGGGTACGTCCCGAGCGACTGCTGCTCGGGTGTGGTGAGGGCGGCCGGGACGGGTGCCACCGGGCCGTCGGCGAAGGCCTCCGAGAGGGTGGTGGCGCGGAGGTGGCTGGTGGGCTCGGCCAGGACGTCGAGCACGGTCTCGAGCTCCACCGGGTCGACGGCCAGCGGGTCGACCCGCAGGGCGGTCACGGCGCCGCCGGGCTCGATCGATGCGGTGGCGGCCAGGCGGCCGAGCAGCTGGTAGCCGGCGAGGACCGGGTCCGTGGGTGCGCCGCTGGCGAGGTCGTCGGGCGCCATCGTCACGGCGTCGACGCCGCCTCGCCCGGGCAGGGGGGTGACCGTGGGCGGGGTGCCCGGTGCCGTCGCCGCGTCGGGCAGCACGAGGTGCGCGATGCCGAGGGAGGCGAGCGCGTCGATCGTCTGGGCGTCGACGGGCCGGTCCACGACCCACGTGTCGCGCCGGAGCCGGTCGGGGTCCTCGGCGAGGTCGAGCGCCGTGGTCAGCGCCCGGGCGCCGAGGTCGGACTGGCGGATCAGCTCGTCGGTGAGGCCGTTGCCGGCCAGCGAGGTCGGGTCGACGTCGACGTACGGCGCGCCCGTGAGCTCTCGGTCGGGCCGGGCGACCTCGTCGCGGAGCGCGGCCAGCGCCTCCAGGGCGCTGGGGTCGGCGGCGAGGCGCTCGGCGGTCTCCGGCGTCACAGCGAAGCTGGCGGGGAGGCCGGGACGGGCGGTGAAGGTGGCGAGCAGCTCGCCGAGGGCGTCGAGGTAGGAGGGATCGACCGGCTCCGTGCCGGCGTCGGCGGCCACCAGCGGCGGGTCCTGGTGCACGGTGGCGAGGAGGGCCACCTCGTTGGGCACGATCTCGGCCCCGCCGTCGGGACGACGCACGAGGTAGGTGACGAGCGACGTGAGCTCGTCGTCGTCGGGGCCGCGCAGTCGGACGCGCACCGGGTACACGCCCGGCTCCTCGAGGCGGAACGACCAGGCCGCCGGCACGTCGCCGGGCCGGGCGTCGTCGGCGCCGTAGAGGTGGATCGTGAACGAGCCGATCTGCGAGGCGGCCGGGGCGTCGGCCAGGGGGATGGGGTCGAACGTGGCCGGCTCGCCGGCGGGCTCGGCGGTGGTGCTGGCGGCGAGGTCGCGCTCGTCGGCGATGCGGTCGTAGAGGTCGACGGCGAGGTCGCTGCCCGCGGGGGCGTCGCCGATGTCGAGGAAGACCCGGAAGTCGCCGTCGGCGGCGACCTCGAAGTCCTGGGCGGCCACCTGCATCGTGGCGTCGGCGGCCTGGCCGCCCGCAGGGTCCTGGGCCGGCGCGGCGCCCGCCCCGGGCGGCGAGGCGACGGCCGCGGTCGCAGCGATCGCCAGGGCGGCTGCCCGCAGGGTGCGTCGCTGGGCTCGCCGTCGTGGCGCGGCGGCGAGGGATCGGCGACGGGCGCCGCGCCGCCCGGTCACGGTGGCGGTGGCGGTGGCGGTGGCGACGCGAGGTCGAGGACCAGCACGGTCAGCCCGACCGGTTCGTCGACGAACCCGCACGCCCGGTACAGCTCGAGGGCCGGGCCGTTGCGCTCCTGGGTGTTGACCACCGCGGCGCGGGCGCCGGTGCGTCGCAGCCAGCTCAGGGAGTCGGCGACGAGGGCCCGGCCGATGCCGGTGCGGTGCCGGGCGGGGTCGACGGCCAGGCGCTGGAGGTACCCGCGGTCGGCGGCGCGACCGGTCACCGCGTAGCCGCACAGCGGTTCGCCCCGCCCGCCGGCGACCCGGTAGCGGCTGGCCGGCGTGGCCCGGATGGCGTCGTCGAGGCCCCGGCCGTCGAGCGCCCAGAACGGGTCGAAGGCGCGGGCGTCGACGTCGAGCACGGCGGCCTGGTCGCGGGCCCACGCCCGGCGCAGGCGCACGGGCGACGAGACGTCGGGCAGCCGCCGGAGGTCGTGGCGCAGCAGGTGGAGGCGCTCGTGCTCGACGAAGCCGTTGGCCAGGAACGGGCCGAGCTCGCTCTGGTGCAGGGCGCCGGTGAGGACGCGCCGGACGCCGCCGTCCTGGAGGTGGTGGACCTCGGCGGCGATGCGCCCGGCGGTCGGCGGGGGCTGCTCGGGCGCCGGGGTCACGACGGCGATGTCGTCGTGGCCGCGCCACGCCGAGACCTGGAGCGCCCGGCGGTGGGCGCGACGCCGGTCATCGATGGCCATGGTGGCCCGCGCGGGGTGGGATCTCGACGTGCACTCGACCCCGAGACTACGGCGTGGTGGGCATGGTGCCCGGGCGCACCGCCATCACCCCCGGGGACCACAGCGGGCCGCCGGAGGCGCACCCGGCACGGGCCGGTCGTAGCCTTCGCGCCCATGCCGGTGCTCTACGCCACCCACGAGCGGTTCCTCGAGCACGACACCGGGACCGGTCACCCGGAGCGCCCGGCTCGGCTCACCGCGGTGGAGGCGGGCATCGACGCCGCCGGCCTCCGGGAGGCGCTGGTGCCGGTGGCCCCGGTGGCGGCGACGGCCGAGCAGATCGGCCTCGTCCACCCCGAGGCGTACACGAAGGCCCTGGCCGACTTCTGCGCCTCGGGTGGCGGCTACCTCGACGGCGACACCCACGTGAGCACGGCGTCGTGGGAGGCGGCCACGCTGGCCGCGGGCGCCGGCCTCGAGGTCGTCCGCCGCCTGGACGCAGGCGAGGGCGAGGCCGGGTTCTGCGCGGTGCGCCCGCCCGGGCACCACGCCCTGGCCAGCCGGGCGATGGGGTTCTGCCTGCTCAACAACGTGGCGGTGACCGCAGCGGCGCTCACGCGCCGGGGCGAGCGGGTGGTGATCGTCGACTACGACGCCCACCACGGCAACGGCACGCAGGACCTGTTCTGGTCGGACCCCGACGTCTTCTACGTCTCGATGCACGAGTGGCCCATGTACCCGGGCACCGGCCGCATCTCGGAGGTGGGCGTCGGTGCCGGCCGCGGCACCACGCTGAACCTGCCGTTCCCGGCCCGCACCACCGGCGACGTCTACCGCGCCGCGGTCGATGACGTGCTCCTCCCCGAGCTCGAGGCCTGGGCCCCGACCTGGATGCTCATCTCCGCCGGCTTCGACGGCCACCACCGCGACCCCATCACCGAGCTCGGCCTGTCCGCCGGCGACTACGCGGATCTCACCCGCGTGCTCGTCGACGTGGTGGACCCCGGGCGCCGGCTGCTGTTCCTCGAGGGGGGCTACGACCTCCAGGCCCTGTCGGACTGCACCGGTGCGGTGCTCTCGACGCTGGTCGACGACGGCGCCTACCGGCCCGAGGGCGCCACCGCCGGCGGCCCTGGCGCCGACGTCTGCGCCGCCGCACTCAAGGTTCGGGAGCGCCTGGCCGACAGGTAGGCCACGGGTCCTCCCTCGGATGGCCCGCACCGGCCGTAGAGGAGCCCCGTGACCCACGTCGTGGACCTGTTGCAGTACCTGCTCGAGGAGCGCGGCTCCGACCTCATCGTCAAGGTCGGCTCCCCGCCGGTCATCCGTCGGAACGGCCGCCTGGAGCGCACCACGCTGGCGTCGCTCGCCCCCGAGACCATCGAGTCGCTGGCCGCCGAGATGCTGCCGCCGGAGAAGGCCGCCGAGTTCAAGGCGAAGGGCGAGGCCGACCTCGCCTACAGCGTGCCCGGGCTCGGTCGGTTCCGGGTGAACGTCTACCGCCAGCGGGGGTCGGTCAGCCTGTCCATCCGCCGGGTGGTGCCGGGGGCGCCGGCCATCTCGGACCTCGGCGTGCCCCCCGTGGTGGCCGAGCTGGCCGGGTGCCGCGACGGCCTCGTGATCATCTCGGGGCCGGCGGCCTCGGGCAAGACCACCACGGCCTCGGCCATGGTCGACCACATCAACGCCACCCAGGCCCGCCACATCGTGACCATCGAGGACCCGATCGAGGTCCTGCACGCCGACCGGCTCGCCATCGTGAGCCAGCGCGAGGTCGGCGCCGACACGCCGCACGTGGCCGATGCCCTGCGCCGGGTCGCCCGCCAGGACGCCGACGTGGTGTTCGTCAGCGACCTCCCCGACGCCCCGTCGGTGAACGAGGCGCTGTCGGCGGCGGCATCGGGCCGGCTCGTGCTGGCCGTGATGAACACGCTCTCGGCGACCGACACGATCGCCTCGCTGGTGGGCCGGTTCGAGCCCCACCTCCAGATCTCGGTGCGCCAGACGCTCGGGCGGACGCTGCGCGGGGTGATCTGCCAGCGCCTCGTGGACCGGGCCGACGCCCGCGGCCGCGTCGCCGTGGTGGAGGCCCTGGTCGGGACCCAGAAGGTGCGCGACGCCGTGGCCGGCGGCGCCGACCCGGCCGTGCTCGAGCGGCTGATGACCGAGGGCGACTACCACGGCATGGCGACGTTCGACCAGGCGCTGTTCCAGCTGTTCAGCGACGAGTACGTCTCGCTGGACGAGGCGCTCGACCGGGCCGCCCACCCAGAGGACTTCCGCATCGCGGTGCAGCAGGCCGGGCTCTCGACGCTGCGCTGAGCAGCTGTCGGCCCGCCCATCGGGTGGGGTCGCGACCCGAGGTCGTCCTCTAGCGTCTGTCGGGTGATCCCCGCCCGCGTGCAGCCCGTGCTCGACGAGGTCCGCCCCCTGGCGGACGCGTTCGTCGCGGCCGGGCAGCCGCTCTACCTCGTCGGCGGGATCGTCCGGGACCTGCTGCTCGGCCGGGAGCTCGGCCCGCGGTCGGACCTCGACCTCACCACCCCCGCCCGGCCCGACGAGGTGAAGGCCATCGTCGCGCCCCTCGCCGAGGCCGTGTGGACCCAGGGCGAGCGCTTCGGCACCATCGGCGCCAAGATCGCCGGTCGCCACGCCGAGATCACCACCCACCGGGCGGAGGCCTACGACGCCGCCTCCCGCAAGCCCACGGTGTCCTTCGGCGACGACATCGAGGACGACCTCGCCCGGCGGGACTTCACCGTCAACGCCATGGCGCTGCGGGTGCCCGACCCCGAGCTGGTCGACCCACACGGCGGCGCCGAGGACCTCGCCGCCGGTCGGCTGCGCACGCCGCTCGCCCCGGAGGTGTCGTTCACCGAGGACCCCCTGCGCATGCTGCGCGCCGCCCGCTTCATCGCCGGCTACGGGCTCGAACCCGACGCCGAGCTGGTGGCCGCGGTGCGGGCGAACGCCGACCGCCTCGAGATCGTGTCCGCCGAGCGGATCCGCGACGAGCTCGACAAGCTCCTGGTGGTCGACGACCCGTCCGCCGGCCTGTGGTTCGTGGTCGACACCGGCCTGGCCGACCTCTTCCTCCCCGAGCTGCCGGCCATGCGCCTGGAGCAGGATCCGATCCACCACCACAAGGACGTGCTCGCCCACACGTTCGCGGTCGTGGCCAAGACCCGCCCCGATCGGATCGTGCGCATCGCCGCCCTGCTCCACGACATCGGCAAGCCCAAGACCCGCTCGTTCGGCGAGGGCGGCGTCTCGTTCCACCACCACGAGGTGGTCGGGGCCCGGATGGCGCGGGACCGCATGCAGGCCCTGAAGTACTCGAACGACGACATCGAGGCCGTGCGCCAGCTCGTGTACCTCCACCTCCGGTTCCACACCTACGGGATGGGCTGGACCGACGCGGCGGTGCGGCGCTTCGTGCGCGACGCCGGCGACCACCTGGACGAGCTCATCGAGCTGACCCGCTGCGACTGCACCACCCGGAACAAGCGCAAGGCCGACCGCCTGGCCCGGCGCATGGACGAGCTGGAGGAGCGGATCGCCGCCCTCGAGGCCGAGGAGGAGCTGGCGGCCATCCGCCCCGACCTCGACGGCCGACAGGTCATGGACCACCTCGCGGTCGGCCCCGGGCGCCACGTCGGCCAGGCCCTCGACCACCTGCTCGAGCTGCGCCTGGACGAGGGCCCGCTGGGCGAGGAGGAGGCCTACCGGCGCCTCGACGCCTGGTGGGCCGAGCGCGCCGCCTCCTCCTGAGGCGGGCCCTGCGAAAAGGGTGGAGGAAGCCCGGCGCCGGTCGGGCACCATGGCAGCGGCGGGCCGGTCGGCGCGCCCGGGGCGTCGGCGGGCCGGAGGATCGTCGTCGTCGCCGATGAGTTCGGGGACCCGCTGCGGTCCCCACCTCCCGACGGGCTCTTGACCTCAGGTGGGCTCGAACCACCACACTCCCGCAGCACGACCCCCCGAACCCCGCACCACCGATCGACCCGCAGCCCCGGAGCACCGCACGACATGACCTCCCCCCACGCCATCGAGGCCCGAGGCCTCGTCAAGCGCTTCGGCGAGAAGACCGCCCTCGGGGGCGTCGACGTCGCCGTCCCGGTCGGCACGGTCACCGCGGTCCTCGGGCCCAACGGTGCCGGCAAGACCACGGCCGTGCGGATCCTCACCACCCTGTCGCGCGCCGACGAGGGCACGGCGACGGTCGCCGGGTTCGACGTCGCCCAGCAGCCGACGGAGGTCCGCCGCCGCATCGGCCTGGCGGCCCAGGACGCGACCGTCGACCCGCTCCTCACCGGGCACGAGAACCTGGTGATGATCGGCGAGCTCCACCAGCTCCCGCGGCGCGAGGCCAAGGCCCGGGCCACCGAGCTGCTCGCCCAGTTCGACCTGGTCGACGCCGGGAGCAAGGTGGCCTCGGCCTTCTCCGGCGGCATGCGCCGTCGCCTCGACCTCGCCGCGACCCTGGTGGCCCGGCCCGAGGTGCTGTTCCTCGACGAGCCCACCACCGGGCTCGACCCCCGGGCCCGCAACGACCTGTGGGCGGTGCTCGAGACGCTCCTCGACGAGGGCGTGACCATCCTCCTCACCACCCAGTACCTGGAGGAGGCCGACCGCCTGGCCGACGACATCCTGGTGATCGACCGGGGCACGGTCATCGCCCGGGGCGACGCCCGCAGCCTCAAGCGGGAGGTCGGCGGCGACAACATCGGCATCACGCTCGCCGACCAGGCCCGCCTCGACGACGTCGCCGAGATCCTCGGCCGGGTCACCGGCTCGGCACCGGTGGTCGACCGACCGAACCGCACCGCCACCGCCCCCACCACCGGCGGCGTGGCCGGCCTGGCCGCCGTGGCCAACGCCCTCGCCGAGGCCGGTCACGAGGTCGAGGACCTCAGCCTCCGCCAGCCCACCCTCGACGAGGTCTTCCTCACCCTCACCGGCCTCCCGATGGACGCCGGCGAGGAACCCGACACCGAACGCACCCCCCAGGAGGTCGCCCCGTGACCGCCCCCACCGCCCCCACGCCGACCGAGACGGCGGCGCCGGCCGCGCCCCGTCGTGAGCCGGCCGTGCTGCACCCGTCGCGCGGGCTGCTCCACGACACGTGGGTGATCGCCCGCCGCGGTCTGGTGCACATGAAGCGCCAGCCCGAGCAGCTGAGCGACGCCACCATCCAGCCGATCATGTTCGTGGTGATGTTCGCCTACGTCTTCGGCGGCGCCATCGAGATCCCGGGCAACGGGGGCTCCGGCTCGGCGCAGGACTACCGCGAGTTCCTGATGGGCGGGATCATGGCCCAGACGATCGTGTTCACCGCCTTCGGGGTCGCCCTCAGCATCGCCAACGACCGCAAGAACCAGGCGGTCGACCGCTTCCGGTCGTTGCCGATCGCCCGCGGCGCGGTGCTGGGCGGCCACGCGGTGGCCAACGTCATCAAGGCCCTGCTGCCCATCACGCTCATGTCGATCACGGGGTACGTGGTGGGCTGGCGCATCCGTGGCGACCTGATCGACACGCTCGGCGCCTACGCCCTGATGCTGGCGTTCTCGTTCGCCATGATCTGGATCGGCGTGCTGCTCGGCAGCGTGGTGGCCACGCCCGAGGGCGTCACCGGCATCGCGTTCGTCGCCTTGTTCCCGATCACGTTCGTGGCCAGCACGTTCGTGCCGCTGTCGTCCATGCCCGACGCCCTGCAGTCCGTGGCGGCGTGGAACCCGGTCACCACGCTCTCCGACGCGCTGCGCGAGCTCTTCGACAACCCGAACACGCCGGTGCAGCCGGGCGACCCGTGGTCGATCGCCCACCCCGTGGCCTACACCTGGCTGTGGGTCGTCGGCATCGTCCTGGTGTGCGCGCCGCTCGCGGTGCGGGCCTACCAGCGCTCGATCGCGGACTGAGCGGCAACTGACCGGGCGGCGTCGCGCGCCGCCCGGTCAGTTCCCCTGCTTGCGGGCTCGGAACACGACGGTGGCCGGTACGGCGCGCATGACGTCGGCGAAGTGCGCGCTGCGGTGTCCTGCGGCCGGCGCGGTCGGCTCGAGCAGCTGGTCCACGCCGAAGCTCGACCGGTGGAGGGTCGTGAAGACCTCGCCGATCGTGCGCGGGTGGTCGACCACGTCCTCGGCGCCGAGGGCCCACCGGCTGGGCTCGGCGTGGTCGTAGGGCCGGGCGATGCGCAACGGGTCGGGCGCGGTCGGGTCCAGCATGGCGAAGGCCGGGTGGGGGAACGAGCAGACCAGCGGCGCCTCCGGCTTGAGCACCCGGTGCACCTGGCGGAAGACGCGCGCCAGGTCGTCGACCGTGGCCAGCGCCAGCACGCTCACCGCGGCGTCGACGCTGTCCGAGCGGAGGAAGGCGAGGTCGGCCAGGCCGGCCTGGTGCAGCTCGATGCGCACGCCGGCGTCCTCGGCCCGGTCCCGAGCCATCGCCAGGCGCTCGGCGCTCGGGTCGACGGCGATCACCTTGGCGCCCTGCTGGGCGAACACGACGGCGTTGTGGCCCGAGCCGCACCCGAGGTCGAGCACGCGCTTGCCGTCGACGTTGCCCAGCAGCCGCAGCTCGGCCTCCGACGGCAGGTCGGCGCCGTAGACCGCCACCGGGCCACCCGTGGTGGCGGCGGGCTCGGCCGTGGTGAAGCGGTGCCAGCCCTCGCCGGCCGGCGTGGCGGTGGGTGGGGGTTCGGTGGCCATGGGGGGAGTCTGGTCGCCGTCGGGCATCGGGCGCGCGACCCCGTGGGCCTGCCGGGCTCAGAGGCCGCCGAGGTCGCCGGCGGCGGGCGGGAGCACCACGGCGGGCGCCGGCGCGGTGCTGGCCGTCGGCGGCTCGTGGGACGCCGGCTCCAGCCCGAGCAGGTCCACCAGCGCGGCGATGTCGGACTTCGGCACGTGGGGGAGGTCGGTCTCGCTGGGGTCGTCGTAGGCGGTGAACACCACGACCGGCACGTCGGGGCACGTGGCCCGGAGGTCGTCGAGCAGGTCGAGGCCGTCGCCGTCCGGGAGCCGGCGGTCGAGCACGACGTGGGCGAGCGACGGGTCGAGCGCGGCGCGCGCCTCGGCCACCGAGTGGGCGGTGACCACCTGGGCGCCCTCGAAGTCGAGGCACGCGGCCACGACCTGGCCGAGCGTGGGGTCGTCGTCGACGAGGAGGATCACCGGTCCGGCACCGCCGGCGGCCGGCTGCTCGTGGACCTCGTCGGACGCGGCGGCGCCCGACGGATCGGCTGGCGTGTCGTCCATGGCGGCCCCCTCTACCCGGCGATGCGGCACCCTACGTCAGGTCTCCTGCCGGGCGGACCGTGGAAGGGTGGCGTCGTGCGCGTCGCCACGTTCAACGTCCACCACGGCACCGTCGGCCGGGACGGACCCGTGGACCCCCAGCGGCTCGGCGAGGTGTGCGCCGGCTTCGAGGCCGACGTGCTGGCGCTCCAGGAGGTCGACGTGGGCACGTGGCGCGCCGGTCGGGCGGACCTCGCCGCCGAGGTGGCCCACGCCTGCGGCATGGCCGAGGTGTTCGGCGCCTCCCGGTGGTTCCCCGGCGGTCGCTACGGCAACGCGCTGCTGGTGCGGGGCGAGCTGGCCAGCTGGTCGCTGATCGCGCTGCCCCGGGTCCCACGGTGGCGGTGGTGGCAGGAGCGCCGCACCCTGCTCGAGGCGACCGTCGTCGTGGGCGGCCGGCCGTGGTCCGTCGCGGTCACCCACCTGGCGGTGCCCCAGGCGGTGAACGGCCCGCAGCTGGACCGCGTGCTCGAGCTGGTGGCGCCCCGCCCCACGCCGCTGGTGGTGCTGGGCGACCTCAACCGCTTCCCCTCCACCGTCGAGCCGGCGGCCCGAGGCGCCGGCCTCGCCTACGTGCCGCACGGCCCCACCGCCCCCGTGCCCGGCCGCCGGCTCGTGATCGACCACTGCCTCGTGTCGCCCGACGTCGTCGTCGCCGGGGTGGAGGTGCGGTCCACGCCGATGAGCGACCACGCCGCGCTGCTGGTCGACCTGGAGCCGCCGACGTGACGCCCGTCCGCCGGAGCGCGGCCGGTGGGGTGGCTCGGTAGCCTCCCGGCGATGGGGTTCCGACCGCAAGCGGTCCGGGGCGCTGACGGCCCCGGCGAGATCGACTACCGCCTCGCGCGCCAGGCCGTGCTCTCGGAGCTCCGCAAGGGCCGCGTCGCCCGCCACGAGGTGTGCGACGCCCACCCCGAGCTGGTCCGTGCCGCCCGCGAGGTCGGCGAGGCCACGAGCATCACCTGCCCGGTGTGCGAGGAGGCCA
>DATAGR010000775.1:0-5031 GCA_036263575.1 Aquihabitans sp.
ACCGAGTTCTCCTCGGCGGTCACGGCCATCACGGCCGCCTTCGGCGACCCCACGCGGCGCGAGATCTACCTGTTCGCCCACGAGCGCCCCGACGGCGTCACCGCCAGCGAGGTGGCCGAGCGCTTCGCGCTCCACTCCAACGTCGCCCGCCACCACCTCGACAAGCTCGCCTCCGGCGGCCACCTCGAGGTCACCGTCGGCCGCACCCCCGGCGCCCCGGGCGCCGGCCGCCCCTCGAAGCGCTACCGGACCCATGGCGAGGCCGTCGAGCTCGACCTGCCCGTCCGCCACGACGACATCCTCATCTCGCTGCTGGGCAAGGCGCTGTCGATGCTCCCGGCCGATCGAGCCGCCGCCATGGCGGAGGAGGTCGGCGTCGAGTACGGCCGCACCATGGCCCAGGCCATGGGCGCGGTGGGCGACGTCCAGCGGTCGTTCCGCACCGCGCTCCACGCCGTGGCCGACGCCCTCAGCGCCCACGGGTTCGCCGCCCACGCCGAGCAGCACGGCGACGAGCTCCGCATCATCAGCGGCCACTGCCCGTTCGGCGACACCGCCATCGAGCACCCGGTCATCTGCGCCGTCGACCGGGGCATGGTCCGGGGGATGCTCGACACGCTGTACCAGGGCGACGCCACCGCCCTCACCGAGGCCTCCCGGGCCGCGGGCGACACCGTCTGCATCACCGCCATCACGAGCTGACCAGGCGCCGGCGGCCTGCCCACGTCCGCCGGCAGGGTCGGTGGGGCGGTCGGCTGGAACGGGTTCTAGCCTGGCGCCATGGCTGACGCAGCGGCAGGGACCGGTTCCGGCGCGACGGGGCTCGACGGCGATCCGCCGGTGCTCATCACCGGCGGCACGGTGTTCGACGGCTCCGGGCAGCGGCCCGGGCTGCGGGCCGACGTCCTCGTGCGCGACGGCATCGTCGCCCAGATCGGCATCGACCTCGTCGCCCCCGAGGGCGCCACGGTGGTCGACGCCACCGGCCGGTGGGTCACCCCCGGCTTCGTCGACCTCCACACGCACTACGACGCCGAGATCGAGATCGCCCCGGCCCTGTCGGAGTCGGTGCGCCACGGCGTCACCTCGGTGCTCGTCGGGTCGTGCGGCCTGTCGTTCGCCATGGGCACGCCCGAGGACCTCGCCGACCAGTTCTGCCGGGTGGAGGCCGTCCCCTACGACACCGTCCTGCCGCTGCTCGAGAAGGTGAAGGACTGGGAGACGCCGGCCGAGTACCTCGACCACCTCGACCGCCTGCCGCTCGGGCCCAACGTGACCGCCATGTTCGGGCACTCGGCGGTGCGCGCCTCGGTGATGGGGCTCGGCCGCTCGGTCGACGAGGACGCCCGGCCGACGGAGGCCGAGATGGCAGAGATGACCCGCCACCTCGAGGAGGCGCTCGACGCCGGCTACCTCGGCATGAGCTTCAACACGCTGCCGTGGGACAAGCTCGACGGCGAGCGCTACCGCTCGAAGAGCACGCCGTCGGTGTACGCCAAGTGGAAGGAGTACCGGCACCTCGCCAAGGTGCTCCGGGCCCGTGACCGCGTGCTGCAGATGGTCCCCGACCTCCAGGGCCGGCTCAACATGCCGGTGATCGCGGCCATGTCCACCGGCCTGGGGCGCAAGCCCCTCAAGACCATGGTCATCTCGCTCGTGGACTCCGTGGCGCTGCGCGGCATGCACAAGGTCGCCGGCGAGGGCACCCGCCTCGCCAACCGGTTCCTCAACGCCGACATGCGCTGGCAGTCGCTGCCCTTGCCGTTCGAGCTGTGGGTCGACGGGCTCGAGGTCCCGGTCATGGAGGAGCTGGGCGCAGGCACGGAGGCGCTCCACGAGACCGACCTCGCCACCCGCCGCGAGCTCCTCGCCGACCCCGAGTGGCGGGCCCGCTTCCGCAAGCAGTGGAGCAACCCGTTCGCGTCGAAGGCGTGGCACCGCGACCTCGGCGAGCCCCGCATCATCGACTGCCCCGACCCCGCCCTCGTCGGCCGCTCCTTCGAGGACGTGGCGAACGAGCGGGGCGTCGACCCGCTCGACTGCTTCCTCGACCTGTAGCTCGAGTTCGGCAACGACCTCCGCTGGTACACGATCGTCGGCAACGACCGCCGCTCGGAGCTCGAGTACGTGGTGACCCACCCGGCGGTGCTGATCGGCTTCTCCGACGCCGGCGCCCACCTGCGGAACATGGCGTACTACGACTTCCCGCTGCACCTGCTGCGCCTCGTCACCCGGGCCGCGGCCGAGGGGCGCGAGCTGATGGCGCCCGAGCGGGCGGTGCACCGCCTCACCGGTGAGATCGCCGACTACCTCGGCATCGACGCCGGCCACCTCGAGGTCGGCCGCCGGGCGGACGTCGTGGTGGTCGACCCCGACACGCTCGACGACCGCCTGGACCGCATCGACGAGGACGAGATGGTCGGCATGCCCGACCTCCAGCGCCTGGTCCGCCGCCACGACGACTGCGTGCGCGCCGTGCTGGTCAACGGGCGCCTGGCCTGGCACGACGGCGCCTTCGCCGACGGGTTCGGCGACCGGCCCGGCTACGGCCGGGTCCTGCGTGCCGTCTGAGCCGAGCCGCGAGGCCTTCGACGCCTTCCTCGCCGCCATCGAGCGGTGCGCGTGGCCTGCCACCCGCCAGGCCGCGTGGCTGGCCGAGCACGACGCCGGGCCGCTGGCCGACGAGCTCGCGCTCGGCTTCGACACCGGCTACGTGCAGGCACGGGGGTTCGCCGCCGCCGGGTGGCTGACCGAGGAGGAGCTGGAGGCGCTCGCCGTGCTGGACCAGCTCTTCGACGTGATGTCGAGCGCCGAGCACGCCGACTTCTGGGACGTCGCCTCGTTGGCGTTCGCCCCGGAGTGGCAGGTGGTGCGGGACCTGGCCGAGCGGTTCCTCGAACGGCGTGGCGCCGGCGGCTGAGCCGGCCCGCTCCCGTACCCTTCGGGTCGTGACCCGGGCCTACCTCGACCACGCGTCGACCTCGCCGCTGCGCCCCGAGGCGCGTGCCGCCATGGTCGAGGCGCTGACCGGGCTCGGTGGCGACCCCGGACGCATCCACGAGGAGGGCCTCGCCGCCCGCCAGGCGCTGGAGGGGGCGCGGGACCAGGTGGCCGACCTCCTCGGCACCCGTAGCCGTTCCGTCGTCTTCACCAGCGGCGCCACCGAGGCCATCGCCGCCGCGGTGTGGGGCGCCACCGACCGGGCCCGCTCGCGGTCGGGCCCCGGTCCGGCGCACCACGTCGTCACCGCGGTCGAGCACTCCGCGGTGCGGCAGTCCGCCGAGCGCGCCGGCGAGGTCACCGTGGTGCCCGTCGACCGCCTCGGCCGGGTCGACCCGGACGCCGTGCTGGCCGCGATCCGCCCCGACACCGCCGCCGTCCACGTGCAGTGGGGCAACCACGAGGTCGGCACGGTGCAGCCGGTGGCCGAGGTCGTGGCCGGCTGCCGGGAGCGGAAGGTGCTCGTGCACGTCGACGCCGCCCAAGCCGCCGGCCGGGTGCCCATCGCGTTCGACGACCTCGGCGCCGACCTGCTCAGCGTGAGCGGCCACAAGCTCGGCGGCCCGGCCGGGACCGGCGCCCTGCTGGTGCGGCGTGGGCTACGGGTGCCGGCGCTCCTGGTGGGCGGCGACCAGGAACGGGCCCGGCGAGCGGGGCTCGAGCCGGTCGCTGCGCTGGTGGGGCTCGGGGCGGCATGCGCGGCGCTCGCCGCGCCGGACGCCGAGGGCCGGGTGCTCGACCGGGAGGCGGGCGAGGCCGAGCGCCTGGCCGGGCGCCTGCGCTCCGGCGTGGCCGACCTCGAGGGCGTCGAGGTCTACGGCGACCCCGACCACCGGCTCCCCCACCTCGTGTGCCTCGGCGTCGACGGCGTCGAGCCCCAGGGCGTGCTACTCGGCCTCGACCGCGCCGGCGTGGCCGCCCACTCGGGCAGCGCCTGCTCGTCGGAGTCGCTCGAACCGTCGCCCGTGCTCGAGGCCATGGGCGTCGACGCCCACCGCTCGCTGCGCCTCTCGGTGGGCTGGTCGACCACCGACGACGACGTCGACCGCGCCCTCGCCGCCCTCCCCGTGACCATCGACCGGCTGCGCGCGCTGGCCGGCGGCGCCTGAAGTGGGGCAGGCTTCGCCCTCCCACCTCCCCCTGTCGACGCCCGTCGCGTCGCTCGTCGCCTCCGGGACCGCCGAATGATCATCCACCTGATCCGCCACGCCCACGCCGGCAGCCGCAAGCGGTGGACCGGCGACGACGACGTGCGGCCCCTCTCCGAGCGGGGGCAGGTGCAGGCCCAGGCCATCGCCCGGGCCCTGGCCGACGTCGGCATCGACACCCTCTGGTCGAGCCCGTCCGTGCGGTGCGTGCAGACGCTCGAGCCCATGGCCCGACGCCTGTCCTCGGCCGTCGAGGAGGTCGAGCTGCTGGCCGAGGGCGGCGACGGCGCCAAGGCGCTCGACGCGCTCCTCGCGGCGGCGGCCGACGGCCACATCATCGCCGCGTGCAGCCACGGCGACGTCGTGCCGGCGATCGTCGACGTCGCCGTCGACCGGGGCGCGACCCTCGACGGCCCGGGATCGCCGAAGAAGGGCTCGCGCTACGAGCTCACCGTGGTCGACGGCCGGGTGGCGCGGATCTTCCACGTCGAGGCCCCCGACGGCGGCGAGGGCCACGACGACTGAGGCTCAGCCGGGTGCGGTCGTCGTCGGCGGTGCCGTGGACGGCGGCGCGGTGGTGGGCGACGCCCCCGAGCCGCCCGAGCCCTCGGCCAGGGCGGCGGCGATCTGGGCGTCGAGGTCGAGCTGGGTGATCACCGCCTCGGCGTCGGGCGACGGGTCGCGCTCGCGGAACTCGGCCAGGTAGCGCTGGGCCAGTGCGTACTCCTCGCCCCGGAAGGCGAGGACGGCGCGGAAGGCGCGGGCGTAGCTGTAGTCGGGGTCGACCTCGACGGCCTGCTCCACGAGGCGGCGGGCCGAGGTCTGGAGCTCGGCCGCCTGGTCCTGGGGCACGAGGTTGGACGACAGCTCCAGCTGCCAGCCG
>DATAGR010000776.1:0-3092 GCA_036263575.1 Aquihabitans sp.
ACCGAGTGGGACGGCGGCGGCCTCCACTTCACGTCGAACCCGGGCGAGAACGCCGTGTCGACGTGCTTCATGTACGACGTCGTGAAGGGTGGCACGTTCGAGCGCCTGCACCCGGCCGAGGCCACCGAGTTCGACTGCGACGAGGGCTACGCGTTCGACCTCGGGGACGACTTCGGCGGCGGCGCCAAGGCCGGTTGATGCCCACGTTCGACCGCTGCTCGGCGGCGCGCCCGTGAACGACCTCTTGAGCCTGCTGGTCCTCGGGCTCGTCTCCGCGTCGCTGTACGCGGTCGCGGCCAGCGGGCTGGTGGTCACGTACACGACGTCGGGCATCTTCAACTTCGCCCACGGCGCGGTGGCCATGGTCTCGGCGTTCGTCTACTGGCAGCTGAGCTCGCCCGAGGCGTGGGACCTGCCGGTGCCGCTGGCACTGGCGCTCACCCTGCTGGTGTTCGCCCCGGGGCTCGGCCTGGTGATCGACCGGGTCCTCATGCGCCGGCTCCACGACGCCACGCCGATCACCCGCATCGTCGTCCCCATCGGCCTGCTGGTCGCGCTGATCCAGGCCGCCACCATCATCTGGTCGCCCGACGAGTCCCGGACGCTGCCGCGCTTCTTCCTCGGCGAGACGGTGGAGCTGGGCGGCGTGGTGGTCGAGTACCACCAGCTCGTGGTGTTCGCCACCGCCATCGCCGTGGCCGTCGGGCTGAGGATCCTGCTCTACCGGACCCGCATCGGCGTGGCCATGCGCGCCGTGGTCGACAGCCGCGACCTGGCGGCGCTCAACGGCGCCTCGCCCGACCGCGTGTCCGGCCTGGCGTGGGCGCTGGGCTGCTCGCTGGCCGGCCTGGCCGGCATCCTGATCGCGCCGATCCTGAACCTCGACCAGACGCAGCTCACCCTGCTGGTCATCAACGCCTACGCCGCGGCCATGGTCGGCCGCCTCCGGAGCCTGCCGCTGACCGCGCTGGGCGCCGTCATCCTGGGCATCTCCCGCGAGGCGGCCTCCCGGTACGACACCGACCTGCCGTCGTGGATCACCGCCGACACGGTTCCGGCGATCATGCTGTTCGTGGTGCTCGTGGTGGTGCCGCAGGACAAGGCCGCGGTGTTCGGGCAGCGGCGCGACCGCAGCCAGGTGCCGAACCCGACGTGGCGCAAGGTGCTCGTGGCCTCCGCGGTGATGCTGGTGGTCGCGGCGGCCATGCCGGAGATCACCCAGTTCCTGGCGGACAACATCTCCGGGCTGGGCGCCGGCGCGACGCTCGACGCCGTCGGCTACGGCCTCGCCCTGGGCATCGTGGCCCTGTCGCTCGTGCCGCTCACCGGCTACGGCGGCCAGATCTCCCTGGCCCCGCTGGCCTTCGCCGGCCTGGGCGCCCTCGTGATGTACGAGTGGGGGTCGGACGGCAACCCCTTGGCCCTCGTGGCGGTGGTGGTGGTGTGCGCCCTCGTCGGCGCGCTGGTGGCCCTGCCCGCCCTTCGCCTCAAGGGCCTCTACCTCGCGCTGGCCACCTTCGCCTTCGCCCTCTTCTGCGAGAAGGCGCTGTTCACCCAGGTCGACGGCTTCGCCGAGAGCAACGCCACGTTCGAGCGCCTCGGGTTCGGCGACGTGCGGGCCGGCAGCGACCGGGCGAACCTCGTGTTGATGGCCGTGGTGTTCGTGCTGCTCGGGCTGCTCGTGCACGCCCTGCGCCGAGGTCCGGTCGGTCGCCGGCTCCAGGCCATGAAGGACAGCCCGGCGGCGTGCGCCACCCTCGGGCTCGACCTGACGGCGCTCAAGCTCCAGGTGTTCGCCCTCTCGGCCGCCATCGCCGGTCTGGGCGGCGCCCTCCTCGGCGGGTGGCGCGGCAAGGCCGGCCTCGAGCAGTTCTCGCTCCTGCAGGGCTCGCTGCCGGGTCTCCCGCTCGTGCTGCTGGCGGTGGTGGGCGGCATCGCGGCCGTCGCCGGCGCCCTGCTCGGCGGCATGCTGCTCGCGGTGTTCCCGCTGGTCGGCGTTGCGTACCCCGCGCTGGTCGACGTGATGGCGATCCTGCCGGGCCTGGCCGGCATCAGCCTGGCGACCAACCCCGACGGCGCCATCGCCCAGACGGTGAGCAAGGTGCGCGCCGCCCGGCACCGCAAGGAGGCCGGTGAGGCGCGCGCCGACACCGTGGGGGCCCGCGCCCTCGCCGCCCTGCTCCCGCCGCCGCCGAGCCTCGTGCCCGAGCGCATCCCCGTGGGTGCGGCCGCCGGCGGGCAGCGCGCCGCGATCGACGCCGAGCTCGGCCTGGACTGGGGGAGGTGCGATGCCAGTCCTCGAGACCACTGACGTGTCGGTCCGCTTCGGCGGCCACATGGCGGTCGACGGGGTCAGCCTCGCCGTCGCCGAGGGGGCCATCACCGGCCTCATCGGACCGAACGGCGCCGGCAAGACCACGACGTTCAACGTCATCACCGGCCTGCAGGCGCCCACCCGCGGGACGGTGCGCCTCGGCGACCAGGACGTCACCAAGATGTCGGCCCACAAGCGGGCCCGCCTCGGCGTGGCCCGCACGTTCCAGCGCCTGGAGCTCTTCGGCTCGTTGTCGGTGCGCGACAACGTGCTGACCGCCGCCGAGCTCAACCGGGTCGACGGCCAACCGCCGGGCGACGCGGCCGACGCCCTGCTCGATCGGGTCGGGCTCGGCGACCTGGCGTCGCAGCGGGCCGACTCGCTCTCCACCGGCAACGCCCGCCTGGTCGAGCTGGCTCGCGCCCTGGCCTGCCGGCCCCGGGTGCTGCTGCTCGACGAGCCCGCGTCGGGCCTCGACGAGGAGGAGACCGATCGCTTCGCCCGGATCCTGCTCGACCTCACCACCGACGGCCTCGCCATCCTCCTCGTCGAGCACGACGTGCCGCTCGTGATGCGCCTCTGCCACGAGATCACCGTCCTCAACTTCGGCCGGGTGCTGGCCCACGGCTCGCCGGCCGAGATCCAGGGCGAAGAGGCCGTGGTCGAGGCCTACCTCGGGCAGGGGACCGACGTGGGGGCGACGGCGTGACCGCCCCGACCGCCGGCGCCCCGCCGTCCTCGGCCGCCACCGTCGGCGCACCGCTGCTCGAGCTGCGCG
>DATAGR010000777.1:0-5144 GCA_036263575.1 Aquihabitans sp.
GGTCCCACCGCAGCCGGAGGTCGTCGGTGGTGAGCTTGGCCGCGTACGTCACCTCGCCCACCTGGGGCTGTGGCGCACCCAGGCCCCGCTGCAGGGTCTCCACCAGGAGCGTGCTCCCCAGCTCGCTCAGCTGCCGGCCCAGCTCCTCGGCCGTGCTCGACCGACGGATGGCCAGTTCGGCGCGGGCGTGGACGCCACCGGTGTCGAGCCCCTCCTCGACCGCCATCACGCAGACGCCGGTCCGCTCGTCGCCGGCGAGCAGCGCCCGCTCCACCGGCGCCGCGCCCCGCCAGCGCGGCAGCAGGGAGAAGTGGAGGTTGACCATCGGCAGCTGCTCGAGCAGCGACCGGCGGAGGATGCGGCCGTAGGCGACGACCACGCCGAGGTCGGCGCCGACCCCCGGCACGTCGGCCAGGTCGTGGCTGACGGGCAGGCCCCGCTCCACCGCCGCGAGCTTCACCGGGGTGGGCGACGGGCGGGCCCGCCGACCCCGGCGCTTGTCGGCACCGGTGACCACGAGCGCGACCTCGAAGCCGGCGTCGACCAGGGCGGCCAGCGGCGGCACCGCCATCTCGGGGGTGCCGAGGAAGACCAGGCGGCGCGGGTGGCGCGGCGGCGCGGGGAGGGGCTCGGGCACGGCGTCGGCCGCCGGGGTGGGCACCGGCGCGGTCAGCGGAGGGAGAGCCGGCGCCGGGGCGCGGGCTCCTCGACCGGGAAGCCGAGGACGAGGTCGCGCACCTGGCGGCGGGCGTCGCGCGCCTGGTCCTCGTCGAGGCGGTCGACGAGGAGGATCCCGTCGAGGTGGTCGAGCTCGTGCTGGAAGAGGCGCCCGCCCAGCTCCGAGGCCTCGAACGAGACCTCGTTCCCGTCGAGGTCGCGGCCGACGACGTGGACGTGGTTGGGTCGGGTGATGGCCCACGTGAGCCCGGGCACCGACAGGCACCCCTCCTCGTAGACCCACTCCCCGTCGGACTCGACGATGGTCGGGTTCACGATCGTGTGCGCGCCGGTGCCGTCGTTGAGGTCCCACACGAAGAGCCGCTTCTGGATGCCCACCTGCGGCGCCGCCAACCCGAGGCCCGGAGCCTCGTACATCGTCTCCACCATGCCCTCGGCGAGGCGCACGAGCGCCCCGTCGATGTCGGTGACCTCGGACGCCTGCTGCTTGAGGACCGGGTCTCCGATCACGCGGATCTCGTGGGGCGCCATGGGGGTGCAGGCTACCGTCGCCACGGTGCCCCCGACCCAGCCCGACCGGGGCGACCACTACTTCTCGGCGGAGCCGTCGGGGGCCTCGGCCCGCCGCCGGGTGGAGCTCCTGCTCGCCGAGGGGCGGGTCGTGGCGCTGACCACCGACCGGGGGGTGTTCTCGGCCGACGCGGTCGACGACGGCACGCGCGTGCTCCTGGCCTCGGCCGCCCCCGACCCGGGCGCCGCCGTCCTCGCCGACGTCGGCTGCGGCTACGGAGCCATCGCGGTGGCGCTCGCCCTGCGAGCCCCCGAGGCCCGGGTGTGGGCCATCGACGTCAACGAGCGGGCCCGTGCCCTGTGCCGCGAGAACGCCGACGCCAACGGGGTGGGCGACCGGGTCGAGGTGGTCGCACCTGCCGACGTGCCGGCCGAACTCGTCATCGACGAGGTGTGGTCGAACCCGCCGATCCGCATCGGCAAGGCCGC
Organism: Aquihabitans sp.; assembly: GCA_036263575.1. Taxonomy (GTDB): domain Bacteria; phylum Actinomycetota; class Acidimicrobiia; order Acidimicrobiales; family Iamiaceae; genus Aquihabitans. Next base: position 1,678 of record DATAGR010000777.1, read on the forward strand.
GCTGCACGACCTCCTGTCCGGGTGGCTGGATCGGCTCCGCCCCGGCTCGGGCCGAGCGGTGCTCGTGGTGCAGAAGCACCTCGGCGCCGACTCGCTGGCGCGGTGGATCGAGGCCTCGGGGCGGCCGACGGAGCGGATCGCCTCCCGAGCCGGCTACCGGGTGCTCCGGGTCTCGACCGGACCTGGGTGTGCGCCGGCGCCGGGGCCCCCGGACGAGGCGTCGTCGTGAGCCGCCCGCTCGGCAGCACCGAGCTGAAGCGCCTGCACCGGGATTGGCGGCGGCAGGCGCCCGGGCGCCTGGCCCTGCTCCTGGACTCGGTCGCCACGCCCTTCAACGTGGGCTCGATCCTGCGTACGGCGGCGGCCATGCGGGTCGACGACGTGTGGATCTGCGGCCAGACGGCGGCCGAGGACCACGGCGGCACCCAGAAGACGGCGCTCGGCTCGCAGCGGTTCCTGACGTTCCACCACGCCGAGCGGGCCGAGGAGGCGCTGGACGAGATCACGGCCGCCGGCTACCGGGTGGTGGGCATCGAGCTGGCCGACGGCGCCGGGCCGATCCACGAGGTCGACCTCTCCGGCGCGGTGTGCCTGGCGGTCGGCCACGAGGACCGCGGCCTCTCGCCCGCCGTCCTCGCCGGCGCCGACCGCCTCGCGTTCATCCCGCAGCTGGGGCGCATCGGGTCGCTCAACGTGGCGACCGCGGCCGGCATCGCCCTCTACGAGGCCCGCCGCCAGGGCTGGCCGGCCTGACCGCACCGGGCACCCCGGTCCTGCCGGAACCGGGGCGGCCCCAGGACGACGGGCGTCCTACCGTGCCGCCATGCCCGTCCCCGTGACCATCGTCGACGCCTTCACCGACCGCCCCTTCGGCGGCAACCCCGCCGCCGTGTGCCGCCTCGACGCACCGGCACCGGACGCGTGGATGCAGGCCGTCGCCGCCGAGGTCAACCTGTCCGAGACGGCGTTCGTGGTGCCTCGCGACGACGGCGACCACGACCTGCGCTGGTTCACGCCCACGGTCGAGCTGCCGCTGTGCGGGCACGCCACCCTCGCCAGCGCCCACGTCCTCGGCGGCACGGCCCAGTTCCACACCCTGTCCGGGCTCCTGTCGTGCACCACCGCCGCCGACGGCACGATCCGCCTCGACCTGCCCGCCACCGAGGTGACGCCCACGGACCTGGGCGACTGGGGCACGGTGGCCGGCGTGACCGAGGGCCGGGCCCTCGCCGCCTCGGTCGCCGACGGCTGGCTCCTCCTCGAGGTCGCCGGTGCCGCCGACGTGCGCGCCGCCCGTCCCGACCTCGTCGAGCTGGCCGCCCGCCACGCCGAGCTGATCGTGGTGGCCGAGACGTCCGACGACGCGTCCGAGCCGACCGACTCCGTGGCCCGCGTGTTCGTGCCGACCTTCGGCATCGACGAGGACCCGGTCACCGGTGCCGCCCACTGCCTGATCGGCCCCTGGCTGGCGGCTCGCACGGGCCGCACGACGTTCACGGGCCACCAGGCCTCGCGGCGCGGCGGCAGCATCGGGATGGAGGTGCGGGGCGACGGCCGCGTCGTCGTCTCCGGCCGCGCCGTCACCGTCCTCGAGGGCGCGCTGCGCGCCGACCCCGGCACCTGACCGTTCGTCCGCGCTGCGACCCGCCGTCGCCCCCAAGAGGGCAGTACTGCACCCCCACCGCACACAACCGACCGGACCGCTGGCGGCCCTCGGCGCCGAGGGCAGTACTGCACCCCCACGGTCACAACTGCCCTCGCCTCTCGCTGAGCGATCCGGGGCAGAAGTGCACCTCCACCGCACACAACTGACCTCCGCCCTGGTGGCGCTCGTCTCCAAGGGCAGTAGTGCACCGCCACGGTGCAGTACTGACCTCGGGTGTCGGGGCGGGCCTCGAGTGTGGGGGGCGGCGGTCAGGAGCCCAAGGGATCGACCTCGATGCGGAGGCGGCCGGGTGGGCGGTCGACGGCGGCGAGGGCGTCGCAGAGGACCCGGTGGTCGGGGGCGCGGACGCGCCAGGCCCCGTCGACGGGGCCCTGCACGGCGACGCCCTCGGGTCGGCCGAGCGCCTCCACGAACGCCGGTGCGGCCTGGCCCGAGACGATCGCCATGGCGACCGCCGGGGGCAGGCCGAGCGCCCGGCGCATCGGCAGCTCGGCGTCGACGAGGCGGCCCGGGTCGGCCAGCCGCGCCGCGACCAGCACCGGGTGGTCGGGCGTCCGGGTCTGGACGACGATCCGACCGTGGCCATCGGCGCCCCGGCGCACGACCCGCGCCGCACGCGCCAGCAGGGCGATCGCCTGCTCGGCGGCGCGGTAGCGGAGGGCGAGCAGCTCCTGGTCGGCGTCGAGGAAGGCGACGGCGTCGGCCCGACCGATGCGGTGCAGGACCGCCTCCGTGCCGATGACGATGCGGGCGTCGCGGACGGCGGCGTCGCCGTCGGGCGTGGCCGCCGTGAGCTCGGCCACGGGTTCCCCGGCCAGCGCCTCCAGCTCCTCGCGCGCCCGGCTGACGCCCAGGCGCAGGTTCTTGAACCGGGTGCCGCCGCAGGACAGGCAGACGACGGGGCGGGTGGCACCGCAGCGCCCGCACGCGAGGTGCTCCACGGCGTCGCCCGCATCCGTGTCACCCCCACGGCCGGTACCCGGCGGCGCCGGCTCGCCGCTCTGGTCGGCTCCCCCGCCGTCGCCCTCGCCGGTCGCCTCCGTGGCCGGCCCGGCGGCGAGGCCGACGGCGGCGTCGCAGACCGCGCAGCGGGCGAGCGTGGTGCAGGCGGTGCACGCGAGGAGCCGGGCCCGCCCGGTGCGGTTGAGGACGCAGAGCACGCGACCCGGGCCCCGGACGAGGGCGACCAGCGCAGGTGAGAACAGCGGGCCGAGCGCCGGGTCGAGGTCGCGCTGGTCGACCACCTCCACGCGCGGCCACGCCGCCCGCTCGGCGCCTCGTCCGTCGGTCAGCAGCCGACCCCAGCCGAGGGCCTCCAGCGAGGGCACCGGCGAGACCAGCAGGCAGGGCGCGCCGGCCCGCCGGGCCCGCTCGGCCACCACGTCACGGGCGTGCCAGGTCGGGCTCGACTCCTCCTGGTACGCCTCGTCGTGCTCGTCGAGGACCACGACGCGCCCGAGCGGCGCCACCGGCGCCCAGGCCGCCGACCGGGCCCCGACCACCACCGCACCGGCGCGCGCCCGCGCCCACTCGCCGGCGCCGGCCACGCCCTCGCCGGTGACGACGGCGACGCGCACGCCGTCGCGCCGCAACCGGCCGCCCAGCGTGCGGGCCTCGGCCACCGACGGGCACAGCACGAGCGCGTGGCCGCCGGGCACAGCGGTCGGCGCCCGCACCGCGGCCAGCACCACGGGGTAGCGGTCGGCGCCCGGCCCGAGGCGGAGCACGGCACGGTCCTCGGCGAGGGCGTCGGCGACGAGCCCGGGATCCGGGGCGACGGTCGCGGTCGGCCCGCCCGGCG
>DATAGR010000778.1:0-1994 GCA_036263575.1 Aquihabitans sp.
GAACGCCCAGTTCTGGCTCGAGCGCCTCGACCTCGGCCACCCGCCCGGCTTCGAGCCGGGGACCGACCCCGACGTCGAGCCCGACGCCACCCTGGCCTCGGGCTAGCGGGTCCAGGCCGGCCCCTGGCCGCCGGCCGCCGCCTCACATGGGCAGGGTGGCGATGCTGGGGTCCTCCCGGGCCAGGATCCGGTCGACCCGCCCGCTGATCATCGTGTCCCACTCCGGGTGGGTCAGCACGTAGAACCGCCGGGCCTTGACGGCGTCGAGCACCTGGCCGGCGACGTCGGCGGGGTCGAGGCCCGACGCAATCAGGCCGCCGACGAACTCCGAGAACCCCGAGGGCATGGCCTCCGCCGGGTCGCCGGAGGGCCCGGGCCGGTTGCGGCCGGCCTCGTGGATGCGGGTCTGCACCCACCCCGGGCACAGCACCGACACGCCGACGCCCTCGGCGCCCGCCATGCGGAGGTCGGCGAAGAGGGTCTCGGAGAGGGTGACGACGGCGTGCTTGGTGACGTTGTAGATGGCCATGAACGGCGGGGAGGTCAGCCCGGCCATCGAGGCGGTGTTGACGATGTGGCCCTCGCCCTGCTCGATCATCAGCGGCGTGAACGCCTTGACGCCGTGGACGACGCCCATGAGGTTCACGCCGAGCACCCAGTCCCAGTCGTCGAGCGACTGCTCCCAGACCAGGCCGCCGGACGACACGCCGGCGTTGTTGCACACGACGTGGACGGCGCCGAAGCGCTCGAGGGCCCGGTCGCGGAGGGCGTCCACCTGCGCGGCGTCGGCGACGTCGCACGTCACCGCCTCGACCTCGGTGCCGTCGGGCAGCTCGGCGACGGCCTTGTCGAGGGCGTCGGCCTCGATGTCGGCCAGCACGACCCTGGCCCCCTCGGCCGCGAACGCCCGCCCCAGGGCCAGGCCGATGCCCGACGCCCCACCCGTGACGATCGCGACCTTGCCGTCCAGCTGCTCCATCGCACACACCCCTCGTTCTCGTCCGTCGGTCCCGGGCGGACACTAGACCCGTCACTTGACCGACGGGTCAAGAACGGCGGCCGGCGCCGAGGGAGGTCCCTAACCTGGCCCGGTGCGCCGACCACCGCCCCACCGGTCGCGCCCGGCCGTCGCCGCCGGCCTGCTGCTCACGGGCGTGCTGGGTGCCGCCGGGTGCGGGGCCGACGGCCGGCGCACCGCGCTGGCGGTGCAAGAGGCGCGCTGGACCGCGACCGGTGAGGTCGTGGTGACGTTCGAGTGCAGCGAGGCGCTCGAGGTGGCGGTCGAACCGGGGCGCGGCACCGAGGGCGTCCCGCTGGTCACCGCATGGGGGGAGCCGCAGGTCGGCCGGTGCGCCAGGCAGGCGGTCCTCGCCGTCCCGCCGGGGACCACGCGCCTCGACGACGCCGCCACCGGCATGGTGGTCGACCTCCCCGCCCCTCCCGCGCCGGCCCGCCGCTGACCCCGGGCGCGGCGACGGCCGGGCCCGAGGCCCGGCCGTCGTCCGGTAGCTCTCGTCCGATCGCCGATGCAGGGTCGACGCAGGGCCGTCGATCAGTAGCGGTAGTGCTCGGGCTTGTACGGGCCCTCGACCTGCACGCCGAGGTAGTCGGCCTGGTCCGGGCTCAGCTTCGTGAGCTTCACGCCGAGGGCGTCGAGGTGCAGCCGGGCCACCTTCTCGTCGAGCAGCTTCGGCAGCGTGTAGACGCCGACCGGGTACTCGGCGGTCTTCGTGAACAGCTCGATCTGGGCGATCGTCTGGTTGGTGAACGAGTTCGACATCACGAAGCTCGGGTGGCCGGTGGCGCACCCGAGGTTCATCAGCCGGCCCTCGGCGAGGACGATGACCGAGTGGCCGTCGGGGAACTGGAACTCGTTCACCTGCGGCTTGATCTCGATGTTGCGCACGTCGCTCATGCGGGCCAGGCCGGCCATGTCGATCTCGTTGTCGAAGTGGCCGATGTTGGCCACGATCGCCTGGTGCTTCATCCGGCCC
>DATAGR010000779.1:0-1636 GCA_036263575.1 Aquihabitans sp.
CGAAGCCCTCATCTTCGCCCGAGAGCTCGACCTCGACCTCGTCGAGGTCGCCGACAAGGCCAACCCCCCCGTCTGCCGGGTCATGGACTACGGCAAGTACAAGTACGAGACGGCGCAGAAGGCCAAGGAATCACGGCGCAAGAGCACCAACGTCGTGATCAAGGAGATGAAGTACCGCCCGAAGATCGGCGGCGGGGACTTCGAGACCAAGACCAAGAAGGTCGAGAAGTTCCTCTCCGAGGGCCACAAGGTGAAGGTCACGATCATGTTCCGCGGCCGCGAGGTCGCCCACCCCGAGCTCGGCAAGAAGATCCTCGACCGCGTGGCCGAGGAGATCATCCACACCGGCCGGGTCGAGGTGTACCCCAAGCTCGACGGCCCCCGGAACATGATCATGGTCCTCGCCCCGGACCGGAAGGCGCAGGCGGCCCACGCCGCCGAGCTGAAGAAGGCGGCCGAGGAAGCCGGCGGCACCGCCCCCGACACCGCTCCCGACACCGCTCCCGACACCGAAGCCAGGCCGACCCCCGACGCCACCGAGGAGGTGGCCGCAGACACCCCACCGGCCGCCGACACCGTCGTCGAGCCCGATGACGCCACCGCCCCCGAGGCCGGCGCCACCGAACCCGAGCCCGACACCGAGGCCTGAACGAGACGCCACCGCAGCCGGTGGCGCCAGGAGGAACCAGCGATGCCCAAGATGAAGACCCACCGAGGCGCGGCCAAGCGCTTCAAGGCCACCGGCACCGGGAAGCTGCGGCGCCGCCGCGCCTTCCGCAACCACATCCTGGAGAAGAAGCCGTCCACCCGGACGCGCCGCCTGAAGGACGAGGTCACCCTCGTCTCCGGCGACGAGGCCCGCATCAAGCGGATGCTCGGCAAGTAACCCCACCAACCCTCTTCGAAAGGAGCCCACGATGGCCAGGGTCAAGCGCGCCGTCCATTCCAAGAAGCACCGCCGCGCCACGCTCGAGCGGGCCAAGGGGTACTACGGCAACAAGAGCCGTTCGTACCGTGCCGCCAACGAGCAGGTCATGCACTCCCTGCAGTACGCGTTCCGCGACCGGCGCGCCCGCAAGGGCGAGTTCCGCAAGCTCTGGATCGCCCGCATCAACGCGGCCTGCCGGATCAACGGCGTCAGCTACAGCCGGTTCATCAACGGCCTGAAGCTGGCCGAGGTCACCGTCGACCGCAAGGTCCTCGCCGACCTGGCCGTCACCGACCCCGCGGCGTTCGCCGCGCTGGTCAAGGTCGCCACCGACGCCCAGGGCGCCAAGGCGTCCTGAGCGGCAGCCGGCGCCCGCCGCCGGCACCCGAGCCCCACGTGCGCCCGCTCTCGGCCCGCAACCCACGCGTCACCCGCCTCGGCCGCCTGGCCCGGCGGCGCGAGGAGCGGGACGAGCAGCGGGCGCTGCTCGTGGAGGGCCCGGTGCTCCTGGGCACGGCCCTCGACGCCGGCGCCACCGTGCGGGAGGTCTACGTCGACGAGGCCGCCCAGCACCACCACCAGGTCGCCGCCGTGCTGCGCCGGCTCCCCGAGTGGGTCGACGCCTGGCTGCTGCCGGCGGGGACCCTCGACCGCGTCGGCGACGCGGCCACGTCCCAGGGCCTGGCCGCGGTGGTCGATCGCCGTCAG
>DATAGR010000780.1:0-3997 GCA_036263575.1 Aquihabitans sp.
CCGGCGCCGAGGTGTCGAAGCGCCTGGACCGCTGGGGCCGGCCGGTGACCGGCCCGCAGCGCAGCCGGCTGGTCGTCACCCTGGAGCCGCCGGACAAGGGCAACGCCTGGTTCCTCTCGGTGCTCGGCCCCGGCGTGGAGGGGGGGCTCCTGCCGATCGAGGCGGCCATCGCCGACGGCAAGGCCACCAAGCCGCTCGTCGACGAGCTCGTGCGCCTGGAGCGGATCCTGCCGGCGCTGCTGCGCCCGGGCGGCCAGCGGCGCGGCCAGGTGTACCTCAGCCAGGACGAGGCGTGGGAGCTCATGACCGTCACCGGCGCCGCCCTCGAGGTCGCCGGCTTCGAGGTCCGCGTGCCGGCGCTGTCGCGTCGCAAGCCGAGCGCCGGGCTGCGGCTCTTCACCGAGCCCACCGGCGACACCGTCGTCGGCGCCCAGCAGCTGAGCGACGTCCGCTGGTCGGTCGTCTTCGACGACGTCGAGCTCACCGCCGAGGAGATCGCCCGGCTGGCCGAGGAGGCCCGGCCGCTGGTGCGCTCGCACGGCAAGTGGGTCGAGCTCGACCACGTCGACCTCAAGGAGGCGGCCGAGGCCCTCGCCGAGCGGGCCCACAAGACCCGCCTCACCGGCGCCGAGATCCTCCGGCACTCCGTCGGCCTCGAGGGCTCGCCGCTCGCCGGCGGCCTGAGCGTCGAGGGCAGCGGCTGGGCCACCGAGCTGCTCGCCAAGGCGTCGGTGGTGCACGGCGCGCCCACCACCACCCCGGAGGGCTTCCACGGCGAGCTGCGCGCCTACCAGGCCGACGCCCTGGCCTGGCTGGGCTTCCTCGACTCGGCGGACCTGGGCGGCTGCCTCGCCCTCGACATGGGCCTGGGCAAGACGCCCACGATGCTCGCCCACCTCGCCGGCACCAGCGGTCGGGGCACCGCCCTCGTGGTGGCGCCCCCGGCGGTCGTCGGCAACTGGGCCCGGGAGGCGGAGCGGTTCACACCCGGGCTGAAGGTGCTCGTGCACCACGGCGCCGCCCGTGCGTCGGGCATGGTCCTGCGCCGGGCCATCGACGACGCCGACGTCGTCATCACCACCTACGGCACCGCCGTGCGCGACGTCGAGGCCCTCTCGGAGGTCGGCTGGGGCCGGCTCGTGCTCGACGAGGCCCAGGTGATCAAGAACCCCGCCAACGAGACCTCCCAGCAGCTGCGCCGGCTCCCGGCCGCCAGCCGCATCGCCCTGACCGGGACGCCGATCGAGAACGGCCTCGGCGACCTCCACGCGATCCTCGACTTCTGCAACCCCGGCCTCGTCGGTCCCCGCCCCGCCTTCGTCGCCCAGCTCTCCGGCGAGGGCGAGGCCGCGCTCAAGGCGCTCAACGGCCTGCTCGTGTTCCGCCGGACCAAGAGCGAGCCCGACGTCGCCGCCACACTGCCGGACCGCATCGACGAGCTCGACCACTGCCTCATGACGCCCGAGCAGATCGGGCTCTACCAGGCGGTGCTCGACAGCCTCGTGGTCGACGCGTCGCAGGTCGGCGGCGAGCCGAAGCAGGGCGCCATCCTGGCCGCCATCACCGCGCTCAAGCAGATCTGCAACCACCCGGCGGCGTACCAGAAGGGCGACGACCGCCCGCTGGCCGGCCGCTCGGGGAAGCTCAACCGCCTGGAGGAGATCGTCGACACGGTGTTCTCGGCGGGGGAGCGGATCCTCGTCTTCACCCACTTCGCCGAGTGGGGCGTGCGGCTCGCCGACCACCTCACGTCGGTGACCGGCGTGCCCATCTCCTGCTACCACGGCGGGCTGGCTCGCGGCGCTCGGGACCGCATGATCGAGGAGTTCCAGGCCCTCGAGGGCCCGGGGGCGCTCGTGCTGTCGCTCAAGGCGGGCGGCACCGGGCTGAACCTCACCGGCGCCAACCACGTCGTGCTCTACGACCGCTGGTGGAACCCGGCGGTCGAGGACCAGGCCCGCGACCGGGCCTGGCGGATCGGCCAGACCAAGACCGTCATCTCGCACCGCCTGGTGTGCCCCGGGACGGTCGACGAGCGGGTCGAGGAGGTCGTCGCCGGCAAGCGCCACATCGCCGACCTCGTCCTCCCGAAGTCGAGCTCGATGGCCGACCTCGACCCCGACCAGCTGCGAGCGGCGCTCGGGCTCCGGCCCGACACGCTCCTCACCGAGGACGACGTCTGATGAGCGGCAACCCCCGACGCAAGCAGCAGGGCCGTCGACGCGGCGGCAACAAGCCGAAGCCGGTCGACCTCTGGCGGCCGGTGCCGCAGCTCCCCGACCCCGAGCCGATCGTCCCCGCGACCGACCCCGGCGTGCTCCTCCGCTCGCTCGGCTCGCCGCCGCTCCACGGCCAGGGCGCCCAGGCCGAGCACGCCTTCGAGCTGGTGGTGCGGCGGTCGGCCATGCTCGCCACCGCCCTCGCCGCCACCGCCGACCTGCTCGCCGAGCCGGACGACGCCGACGGCTGACGGGCGCCCAACGGGCTCGGCGCCGCACCGTCGCCCCGCCACCACCCCAGGATCACCCGTCCCGACCTGGTCGTTCACGGGCGGTGGGCGTAGGCTCACCCTGGCTGCACGCACCTCCCGGGGGAACAACGAACCATGGCCACCATCCAGCACAGCGCCGCCGTCGAGCGGCCGGTGGCCCGAACCGCCTTCGGACCGCTCGCCCTCGCCGGCGCGGCGTCGATCGGCGCCGGCGCCATCCACGCCGTGGCCGTCGGCTCGCACGGCGAGAGCCCGCAGGCCGCCCGCGCCTTCGTGGTGCTCGCCGCCCTCCAGGTCGGCTGGGGTGCCCTGGCCATGGTCGGGCGACACCTGCTCGTGGCGGCGTCGGGCGTCGGCCTCGGCGCCATGGCGCTGGGCGGCTGGGTGCTCGCCAAGACCAGCGGCATCAGCTTCGTCGACGGCCTCGACGGCTCCGAGTCGATCCAGCGGGCCGACGCGCTCGCCGCGGTGCTCGCCGCCGTCGTCATCGTCGCCTCCCTCCGGGTCGTCCTGCGCGCGGACGCGGCGCGCCTGCCCGGACGATCGCTGCTCGGCGTCGCCTCGGTGGCCGTCGTGGTCGCATCGCTCGTCGGCATGGACGGCGCCAGCACCCACGCCCACGCCGGCGGTCACGACGTGGCGGCCGGCCACGGCGCCGAGGGCGATCACCACGGCGGTGGGGGCGCCGAGGCGGCCGCCGGCGACGACCACGCCGAGGGCGACGACCACGCCGAGGGCGACGATCACGCCGAGGGAGGGCACGCCTCCGAGGTGGTCGCCAAGCCCTACGACCCGAAGGCCCCGATCGACCTGGGTGGCACCGAAGGCGTCACGCCGGCGCAGCAGGCCGCCGCCGAGAACCTCGTCGCCATCACGCTGGCCCGCCTCCCGCAGTTCGCCGACCAGCAGTACGCCCTCGACCGGGGGTACTTCTCGATCGGTGACGCCCTCACCGGCCACGAGCACCTCATCAACTGGTCGCTCGTGAACGACGACAAGGTGCTCGACCCCGACGCGCCCGAGGCCCTCGTCTACGAGACCGGCCCCGGCGGCAGCCGCACGCTCGTCTCGGCGATGTTCATGCTGCCCACCGGCACCACCCTCGACGAGGTGCCCGAGCTCGGCGGCGAGCTCACCCAGTGGCACATCCACGACGACCTCTGCTTCTCCGACGACCCGGTCTCACCGCGCGTCGCCGGCATCACCTCGGTCGGCGGCGAGTGCCGTCCGCCCACGGTGAAGATGGAACCGGTGCCCATGATCCACGTGTGGATCACGAAGCACCGCTGCGGGCCCTTCGCCGCGCTCGAGGGCGTCGGCGCCGGCCAGGTCGCCGAGGGCGAGACCAAGGCCTGCGACCACGCCCACGGCGCCTGAGGCGCCGCTCGCAGCCGGGCTGCAGCGCCGCCGCGCCGGCGCCGAGGGCCTCGGGCTGACGTGATCAGGCGGTGGCGGCGTCGATCGTCCGGCGCACGAGGTCGCGGTCGAGGTCGACCACGAGCGGCA
>DATAGR010000781.1:0-1863 GCA_036263575.1 Aquihabitans sp.
CTCGTAGGCCAGCACCACGGCCTGCACGCGATCGCGCAGGTGGAGCTTCATGAGGACGCGGCCGACGTGGGTCTTGACGGTCGTCTCGCCGAGGTAGAGCTCGGCGGCGATCTCGGCGTTCGACAGGCCGCGCGCCATGAGGACGAGCACCTCGCGCTCCCGCTCGGTGAGCGACGAGAGGTCGACGTCGACGTCCGGTGGCGAGGGCGCCTGCGCCGCGAACTCCTCGATCACGCGCTTGGTGACCGACGGGGCGAGCAGCGCCTCGCCGGCGGCGACCACCCGGATGGCCTCGACGAGCGCCTCGGCGGGGGTGTCCTTCAGGAGGAAGCCGCTGGCACCGGCGCGCAGCGCCGCGAACACGTACTCGTCGAGATCGAAGGTGGTGAGGATGAGGACCTTGGGCCCGGCGTCGCCCCGGGTCGCGAGGATGCGCTCGGTGGCACCGACGCCGTCGAGGTTCGGCATGCGGACGTCCATCAGCACGACGTCGGGCGCGGCCCGGGCGACCAGGTCGACCGCCTGGAGCCCGTCGGCCGCCTCGCCGACCACGTCGAAGCCGTCCTCGGCCTCGAGGATCATGCGGAAGCCGGCGCGGACGAGGGCCTGGTCGTCGACGACCACGACGCGCACGCCCATCAGCCGACGGCTTCCTCGACCGGCAACCGGGCCCGCACGGCGTAGCCGCCGCCGACCTGCGGTCCGGCTCGCAGCTCGCCCGAGAAGAGGTCGACGCGCTCACGTATGCCGAGCAGGCCGTGCCCCCCGCCGTCGCCGCCCGTCGACGCGCCGCGACCGTCGTCGCGCACCTCCACGTCGACGTGGTCGGAGGCGTAGGTGAGGCGCACCTCGGCCGTGGCGGGCCCGGCGTGCTTCAGCGCGTTGGTGAGGCCCTCCTGCACGATGCGGTAGATCGTGAGCTCCACCCCCGCAGGCAGCTCTCGTTCCGGACCGGTGACCACCATGGTGGTGGCCAGCCCGGCCTGGCGGAACTGCTCCACGAGGTCGCCGATGCGGTTGACGGAGGGCTGCGGAGCGAACGGTTGCTCCTGGTCGGCCTCCCGCAGGACCCCGAGCAGCCGCCGCATCTCGCCCATCGCCTCGCGACCGGTGCCCTCGATGGACTCCAGTGCGGACGTGGCCTGGTTCGGGTCCTTGCCGAGGATCCGGCGGGCAGCCCCGGCCTGCACGACCATCACGCTGAGGCTGTGGGCCACGACGTCGTGCAGCTCGCGTGCGATGCGCGTCCGCTCCTCGGCGACGGCTCGGCGCGCCTCCATCTCGCGTGCCCGCTCGGCCCGCTCGGCCCGCTCCTCCAGCGCCTGCAGGTGGGCGCGCCGGGTCCGGACGTTGTCGCCCAGGAGCCAGGCCGTGCCGAACACGATCGTGTTGCTGACGATCTCGCTCGTGTCGGCCGCCCAGCGGGCGGTGGTCAGGACGATGCCGACCCCGACGGCGGCGATGAGGGCGCCGACCAGCGACCGGCGGCGGTCGCACAGCGAGGCCACCGTGTAGAGCGCGAGCAGGACGCCGAACGGCCCCGGCGTGGTGCTGAAGCCGAGCGCCTCGTAGGCGACGATCCCGCACGAGGTGACCACGAGCACCGGGAGCGGGCGGCTCCGGCGCCAGAGGATCGGGAACGTCCCGAGGACGAGGAGGACGTAGGCCAGGGCGTTCGGCTCCCGGAAGCGCACGCCCTCGTCCACCAGCGGCGCCTCCGTGACGGCCACCAGGTTGAAGGCCGTGAAGATCACGGCGAGGGTGCCGTCGAACGCGAGTGGGTGGGCGCTGCCCCACGCCCGCACCCGTCGCCATCGCTCCATCGGGGCCACGGTACGCAGCACGCTCCAGGGCGGAGTCCTC
>DATAGR010000782.1:0-1971 GCA_036263575.1 Aquihabitans sp.
CGGGGATGCCGGCAAGGGTCTCGTGCTGGCTGCGCAGCGCCGACCGGTCGCGCGACACCGCCGCACCGTCAGCCAGGAAGCCGTCCCACCAGGGCCGTCAGCTGCTCGGCGTGGTCCTGCTGGTGACCGGGGAGGAACGCCAGCAGGTCCGCCACGGTCACCCGACCGTCGACCTCGTGCGTGCCGGCGCGCTCCAGATCGCCACCCCGCACGTCGGCGACCTCGCGCAGCAGCTCGGCCTGGGCAACGCGGAGCTGCGCCACCAGGAGGTCGGGCGGCGTCGACCGGTAGTCGGAGAGCCGATCCGGGGCATCGGTCACGAAGTCGGCCAGGACCGGGTCGTGCTCGTCGCGGAGGCGGCGGAGGCGCTCGGTGAAGATCCGCGCGCTGTCTCTCAGGTGCCCGGTGACGTCCCGGGGCGTCCAGTCCAGCTCCGTCGAGTACGCCGGGAAGTGCCCCACGCGGACCAGCTCGAGCCGCTGCTCGACCGGGAGCGACACCGACCAGGCGTCGTGCGCCCGTGCACGGTCGAGCAGGCGGGCCACTCGCTCCTGCTCCTGGGCCAGGTGGGCGACGGCCGCGGCGACGAGCTCGGTCCGGGGGTCGGTCGTGGTCACGGTGGTCAGCATGCCCGGTGCGACGTCCGGGCGGTGGCGCCCCGCGCGCCGTCGGGGATGGCCGACGAGATGCGACACGGTGCGCGGGCGCACCGCCCGGTCGTGTGCTCGTCGCCCGGACGGGGCAGGCTGGGGGAGCCGCGCAGGCCACGTCACATCCCGGAAACGAGGGGACTGGATCATGCCGACCATGGACCGCCAGCAGGAGTTCGTCCTGCGCACCCTCGAAGAGCGTGACATCCGCTTCGTGCGGCTGTGGTTCACCGACGTCTCGGGGTATCTCAAGGCGGTGGCCGTGGCGCCGGCCGAGATCGAGGCGGCGTTCGCCGAGGGCATCGGCTTCGACGGCTCGGCGATCGAGGGCTTCGCCCGGGTCTACGAGTCCGACATGCTCGCCAAGCCCGACCCCGGCACCTTCCAGGTCATGCCGGCGCAGAACGGCCGGCAGAGCGACACCGCCCGGATGTTCTGCGACATCACGCTGCCCGACGGCTCGCCGGCCTGGGCCGACCCGCGGCACGTGCTGCGCCGCACGCTGGCCAAGGCCGCCGACATGGGCTTCACCTTCTACACCCACCCCGAGGTGGAGTTCTTCCTGCTCAAGGACCTCCCCTCGGACGGCTCACCGCCCGAGCCCGCCGACACCGGGGGCTACTTCGACCTGTCCACGCACAACGTGGCGCACGACTTCCGCCGCGAAGCGGTCTTCGCGCTCGAGGCGATGGGCATCTCGGTCGAGTTCAGCCACCACGAGGTCGCCCCCGGCCAGCAGGAGATCGACCTGCGCTACGCCGACGCCCTCTCCATGGCCGACAACATCATGACGCTGCGGCACGTCGTCCGGGAGGTGGCGCTCGCGCAGGGCGTGCACGCCACCTTCATGCCCAAGCCGTTCACCGACCTGGCCGGTTCGGCGATGCACACCCACGTCTCGCTGTTCGAGGGCGACCGGAACGCCTTCCACGACGGTGCCGACCCGATGCGGCTGTCGACCACCGGCAAGCAGTTCATCGCCGGCCTGCTCACCCACGCCCGCGAGTACACCGCCGTCACCAACCAGACGGTGAACTCCTACCGCCGGCTGCTGGCCGGCACCGAGGCGCCGACGGCGGCGACGTGGGGCAGGGCCAACCGGTCGGCGCTGGTGCGGCTGCCTTCGTACAAGCCGAGCAAGGCGCAGTCGGCCCGGGTCGAGGTCCGGTCGCCGGACTCCGCGTGCAACCCCTACCTGACCTTCGCGGTGCTGCTGGCCGCGGGCCTGCGGGGGATCGAGAAGGGCTACGAGCTGCCGCCGGAGGCGGAGGACGACGTCTGGTCGCTCACCGACACCGAGCGGCGGGCCGCCGGCTACGAG
>DATAGR010000783.1:0-6644 GCA_036263575.1 Aquihabitans sp.
GGACGCTGGTGCCGGCCGACGTCGCCGTCGGCGCGCTGCTCACCCTGAACGACCCGAAGGCGCAGGAGGTCGGCGTCCCCGGCGGCGGCGGGGTCATGCGGGCCGCCGACCTCGCCCTGCTGTACCAGGCGTTCCTCCACGACCCGGAGGGCCTGTGGTCGCCGGAGATCCTGCGGGCCGGCACCCAGGAGGTCCGCTCGGTGCTGCCCGACATGTGGGGCAACGCCTCGAACCGCACCCTCGGCCTGATCCTCGCCGGCGACGACGGCCTCGGGCACCGGCGTGGCTTCGGGCGCACGGCGTCGACCCGGGCATTCGGCCACCGTGGCGCCGGCGGCCAGCTGGCCTTCGCCGACCCCGCCACCGGCCTCAGCGTCGGCTACGCGACGTCGGGGCTCGACCAGCACCTGATCCGGCAGGAGCGCCGCGACACCGCCATCTCGAGCCTGGCCGCCGACCTCCTGGTCGACTGAGCCAGCTCGCTGGCCGGCCGCGGCGGCGGTCGGGGAGGATGGCCGCATGGGCCGGCAACCGTGGCGCATCGACCCCGGGCTGGCGCGGGATCTCGGCGCTGCGCTCGAGTGGACGGGTGACGACGGCCTCGACGCCCTCGTCGAGCGCGTCCCCGAGCGGGTGCCGTGCGGATCGACCGCCAAGCTGGCCGCCATGTCCGTGGGCGAGGTGCCGCCCGGCGCCGACGTGGAGGACCTGGCCCGCCGGGTCGTCGAGCACCGCACGTCGCTCGCGTCGAGCTCGCCGGGCGGCGGCCCGACGCCGTCGTGGTCGTGCTGGGTGACGGCCACCCTCACCGCCGCCCTCGCCGCCGACGCGGAGCTCGGGGCGGTGCGGGTGGCGGCGATCCGACGGATCGACGACCGGGCCCCGGTGGCGGACCTGCACGCCGCGGTCGTGGTGGGGGACGGCGACGGCGCCTGGATCGGCGACCCCTACTTCGGCGTCGCCACCCGCCTGCCGGCCGAGCCGGGCGAGGCGTCCTCCGCCGCCACCGCGACCGGCCACGTCACCGTGCGACGCGACGAGGGCGAGCGAGGCGGCTGGACGCTCGACCTGGGGCTGGTCACGTGGGACGGCGAGCTGCGCTACCGGCCCCTGGCCCCCGACCTCGATCGGGGCGACGTGCGGGCGGTCTGCGCCATCTCGGTGACCTACACGGGCGTGCCGCACCGCCCCTACGCGCGCCTCCACGTCGACGGCGAGGTCGTCGATGTCCGCGAGGACGAGCGGGGCATCGCGCTGGTCACCCGGCGATCGGCCCCCGACACCATCGCCACCACCGAGCACGCCACGTGGGCCGAGGCGGCCGACGACTTCGCCGCTCGGACCGGCGTGCGCGTCGACCGCGGGGCGGGCGCCTAGCCCTGGTCCCAGACCATCCCGCCCTCGGAGTCGCCCGTGCGCTCGCCAGGCGGCGGGCCGAGGACGACATCGGCGGGGGAGCGGCGGTCGATGTGACCGATGAGGCCCTGGTAGACGCCGTAGCCGCAGAGCTCGCGGAGGCGGGGCGAGAAGCTGCGGGCGGTGTCGACGGAGACGCCGAGCTGCTGGTTCTCCTGCTGGCGGACCCAGCCGGCGCAGTAGTTCATGGCCAGGCCGATGCGGCGCCGGTCGGTGGCGTTGGCGCCGCCGCCGTGCCACAGGCTGCCGTGCCACACGAGCACGCTGCCCTTGGCCATCTCGGCCGGGGCCGAGCCGAACGTGGCGCCGTACTCCGGCGAGCCGTCGGCCAGGTGGGACCCGGGGATCACCCGCGTGGCGCCGTTCTCCTCGGTGAAGTCGGTCAGCGCCCACATGCTGTTGCAGACGGTCGGCGCGTGCGGCTTGGCCAGCGGCATGAGCTGGTCGTCGGCGTGGATCGGCTGGGCGACCTCGCCGGGGTCGATGGCGATCGACGACAGCGACGAGACGAGGCAGCCCGGGTCGAGCACGCCCTCCACCAGCGGGAGCACCGCCGGGTGCACCGGCACCTGCTCGAAGGGGGCGCCGTGGGCGAGGAGGTTGTAGATGCGGACGGTCGTCCTCCCCTCGAACCCGTTGCGCGACGGCTGCACGCCGAGCTCGTGCTCCAGGCGGTCGAGGCGCTCGACGAGGGCGTCGACCAGGTCCGGTTCGATGGCGTCGGGCACGATCGTGTAGCCGTCGACCTCGATGCGGCGGAGGTGCTCGGCGCGGTCGTCGGCGGTGGTGGCCACGGTCGTGGACATCGCCTCGAACCTAGGCCAGCAGGGCCGGGAGCGCCGGGGCGGCGGGCACCGCCCGGCGGCGCAGATCACGCCTCCGGTGGGTCGGCGGGCCCGGTGGCCCGTGGCAGACTCGGGCCTCCCGTGCGAGCCCCCGCCCCCCTCCCCGAGCGCCCCCGATGACCCGCTCCATCCGGCTCCGGCCGTGGCAGAAGGTCGCGTTCGAGAAGTTCGTGGCCAGCGACTCGCCCGACTTCCTCACCGTCGCCACGCCTGGTGCCGGCAAGACCACCTTCGCCCTCACCGCGGCCCGCCACGTGCTGGCCGAGGACCCCCGCCGGCGCCTGATCGTGGTGGCCCCGACGGCCCACCTCAAGGTCCAGTGGGCTCGGGCTGCGGCGGCGTTCGCCCTCCACCTCGACCCGGCGTGGGCGGCGGCCGACGGCCGGCTGCCGGGCGACATGCACGGCATCGTCACCACGTACCAGCAGGTGGCCACGAGCGCAGCGGTGCTGGCCGAGGTGGCGCGCGACGCCTTCGTGGTCTTCGACGAGATCCACCACGCCGGCGACGACCGGGCGTGGGGCGAGTCGGTGCGGATCGCCTTCGAGCCCGCCGCCCGGCGCCTGGCCATCTCGGGCACGCCGTTCCGCAGCGACACGCGGGCCATCCCTTTCGTGCGCTACGTGCAGGACGAGGCGACGCCCGACTACGAGTACGGCTACGGGGAGGCCCTCGCCGACCGGCGGGTCGTGCGGCCCGTGTACTTCCCCCGGACCAACGGGCACATGGAGTGGACGGCGCCCGACGGGTCGCTCAACGCCGCCTCGTTCGACGACGCCCTCGACCAGGCGCGGTCGAGCCAGCGGTTGCGGACCGCCCTGTCGCTGGAGGGCGAGTGGCTGCCGACCGTGCTGCGCCAGGCGATCGACCAGCTCGGCGCCCTGCGCGAGGTGCAGCCCGACGCCGCCGGCCTCGTGATCGCCTCGGACCAGGACCACGCCCGGGGCATCGTGGCCCTGCTGCGCGAGCGCTTCGGCCAGCAGGCCACCGTGGTGCTGTCCGACGACCCCGATGCGTCGGCGCGCATCGCCGCCTTCGCCGCCGGCTCGGACCCCTGGCTGGTGGCGGTGCGGATGGTGTCGGAGGGCGTCGACATCCCCCGCCTCCGCGTCGGGGTCTACGCCACCACGACCACCACGGAGCTGTTCTTCCGCCAGGCCGTCGGCCGCTTCGTGCGGTGGACGCCGGGGGTGCGGGACCAGAGGGCCTACCTCTTCATCCCCGACGACCCCCGGCTGCGGGCCCGGGCCTTCCAGATCGCCGACCAGCGCCGCCACAGCCTGCGCAAGCGCCAGACCGATCGCTTCGAGCGCGACGACGCCGCCCTCGACAGCGGCGCCGAGGAACAGCTCTCCCTCTTCGCCGCCCTCTCCGCGGTGGCCACCGAGCACCAGACCCACGGGTCGTGGGATGCCGACGACGTCGACGACGACTTCGCCCTGGCCCTCGACGACGACCCCACGCTCCTGCTCGACCTGGCCCCGCCGCCCCCGCTCGCCGGGGACCGGCGGTCGCTCGACGAGCTCGGCGTGGCCTTCGGCGGCGACGCCGCCCGCACCCGGCGGGAGGAGAAGAAGCGGCTCCGGGAGCAGAACGCCGAGCTGGTGGTGCTGCTGGTCCGCCGCACCGGCCAGACCCACGCACAGGTGAACGGCGAGCTGAACCGCCTCTCCGGGATCGGCCGCATCACCGAGGCCACGGTCGGCCAGCTGCGCACGCGCCTCGAGGCCGCCGAGCGCTGGGCCCGCCGCTGACACCCACGGTCAGGACTGGCTCGGCCTGGCTCACCCAGGGGGGTGAGTTGCGCCCCGCAGGCGCTGGTCAGCGCCCTCAGTGGCGGAGGCGCGGTGCTCAGCCGACTGGGCGCTGGGCATATCGGTCGCCGTGACGACCCCGCCCGTTCGCCTGGCGATCATCGACGACTACGAAGTGATCGTGCTCGGGACGGCGGCCATCCTGGAGCCTCACCAGGACCTGGTGGAGCTGATCGAGGTGAACACCGACGGGAAGCTCAGCCAGGACGTCGACGTGGCCCTCCTCGACTGCTTCGGGTCGGCCGAGGCCCACGCCGGCATCGTCGCCGAGGTCGCCGCCCACCCCCGGGTCGGCCGGGTCGCCGTCTACACGTGGAACTTCGCCCCCGCCCTGCTCGACGCGGCCTTCGCCGCCGGGGCCACCAGCTACCTCTCGAAGGGGCTGCCCGGCACCAAGCTGGCCAAGGCGCTGGTGGACACGCACCACGGCGAGCGGGTGGTGGCCGACGGTGGCGCGGTCGGTCGCCCCGAGGTCGGGCGCCGGTGGCCGGGCCGGGACCTGGGCCTGACCGAGCGCGAGGCCGAGGTGCTGGCCCACATCTCCCAGGGCCGCCGCACCCGCGAGATCGCCGACGCCCTCTACCTGAGCGTCAACTCGATCAAGACCCACACCCAGCACCTGTACCGGAAGATCGGTGTCACCTCCCGCACCGAGGCCGCCCTCTGGGGCATCGACCACGGCTTCCGCCCGGACCGCAACACGCGCGACGACTGGAGCGGCTGACCGCCCTCGGTCGCCGCCCTCGCCGGCGCCTCAGGCGTCGGTGTCGCTGCTCGCCCCGTCGGGCGGCAGCTGGAAGCGCTGGAAGAAGCGCCAGATCATGTCGGTGCCGTCGATCGAGGTGTCGGTGGGGCCGACGATGCCGGCGATGCCCTCGCTGAACTCGCTGCCCGGCCACGAGTGCCCGGCGCCGACCATGATCTCGAAGACGACGGGTGACTCCGGCGGGCAGTCCCAGGTGCGCTCGATGACGCTCTCGGTCAGGTCCTCGTCGACCGGCTCGCCCTGGCAGCCGTTCATCTCGGCCCACGTCGCCGCGGCCGCGGGGTAGCCCTCACCGTTGAGGTCGGCTTCCGGCGGCTCCGTCTTCTCGTCGGGCCCGCCGAGGATCCCGCCCAGGTTCGCCACGCCGCCGTTGAAGAGCAGGATCGGGTCCTTGGTGCCGTGGAAGGTGAGGACGGGCACGGGCCGTTCCGGCTCGCAGCCGTCGGGCACGCTGAGGCCGTCGACCGGTGCGATGGCGGCGATCCGGTCGGTCATGGCGCAGCCGAGGGTCGACGACATGATCGCCCCGTAGGACAGGCCGGTGGCGTAGACGCGGGAGGTGTCGACGCAGCGGGTGGCCTCGAGGTCGTCGAGCAGGGCGTCGAGGAACACGAGGTCGGGGTTGCCTTCGCGGTCGAGCGAGACCTGCCACTTCACGGGCTGGCCGGTGCCGTGCGGGAAGGCGGCGATGAAGCCGTTCTCGGCGGCGTAGGGACCGAACTGCGACATCTGGCTGTGGACCTGCGCGCCCTCGGCCAGGCCGTGGAGGTCGAGGACGACGGGCAGCGGTTCGTCGGGCGCCGGGTCGGCCGGGGTGCTGACGAGGTAGTAGCGGTCGCCGATGTCACGGCGCTCGAGCTCGGCCGTCGTGGTGGTCGCGTCGGGGCCGCAGCCGCTCGACGGCACCGGCTCGCCGGTGGCCACCTCGCCCTCCGGGGCGGCCGAGGTGCCGGTCGCCTCCGTGGTGGTCGTGGTCCCGTCGCCGGCCTCGGTGGTGGTGCCGTCAGCCGACGCCTCGGTGGTGGTCGGCGTGTCGGCGTCGTCGTCGTCCGACGAGCAGGCGGCCAGCAGCGAGGCGGCGAGGAGGGCGACGGCCGCCAGCCGCACCGGGTGGCGGTGGGCGGAGCGGCGGCGGGCGGAGCGGTGCATCGGGTCCCCTGGTCGACGAGCACGGGCGGTGGGTGCGAGGCACCGTAGGCGCGCCACGGGCGGGGGATCGGTGCCCACGACAGGAATCGAACCTGTGGCCTACCGCTTAGGAGGCGGTCGCTCTATCCAACTGAGCTACGAGGGCGGGGCCGGAGGAGGAGGTGGGAGGGAACCCCCACCAGCTCGGGTCCGGCTGGCGGTTCTCGATGCTACGAGGTCGTCCACCCGCGCCTGGAGCCTGATCCTGGCCTTCGTCCGCCGCTCGAGTTGAGTCGGGGCGCGCCGATGCCACCGGGACTCAACCAGACGGCGGTGTATCAGGCGGCGAGGGGGAGAGGCGGGTCGGCGTTGCGTTGACAATGTCGCCAGAGGGCGAGGCTGTCGACGCCGAGTGCGTAGGTACGCAGGTTGAGGTGCTGGCGCCGGTGCCCGATGGAGTGGGCTCGTCGGAACCACATCGTGTCCTCGAGTGCCTCGGACTCCGCGTCGTTGCGTCGCCGGTGTAGCCGCTTGAAGTCGGGGTCGGTCGACGGGATCTGGCGAACGTTCCCGGTCCGGTTGAACCGACGCTTCGCGTTGTCGTCGTTGCTATGGAGCCGGACGGTGATGATCCCGCCGCCCGAGGTGCTTGGGGAGGCGGTAGTCGTTGTACCA
>DATAGR010000784.1:0-1787 GCA_036263575.1 Aquihabitans sp.
CCGATCACCTTCATCGACACCCCGGGCCACGAGGCGTTCACCGCCATGCGCGCCCGTGGCGCCGACGCCACCGACATCGTGGTGCTCGTGGTGGCCGCCGACGACGGCGTCATGCCTCAGACGATCGAGGCCATCGACCACGCCCGCGCCGCCGAGGTGCCGATCGTGGTCGCGGTCAACAAGATCGACCGCGACAACGCCGACCCCGACAAGGTCCTGGCCCAGCTCGCCGAGCGGGGCCTCGTCCCCGAGTCGTGGGGCGGCGACACCATCGTGTGCATGATCTCCGCCCTCCAGGAGATCGGCATCGACGAGCTGCTCGAGAACCTCCTCGTGGTGGCCGAGCTCGAGGACCTGCGGGCCAACCCGACAGGTCGGGCCAAGGGCGTCGTGCTCGAGGCCAAGCTCGACCCGGGCCGTGGCCCCGTCGCCACGATCCTCGTGCAGCGCGGCACCCTCAAGGTCGGCGACCCGCTCGTGGCCGGCGCGGCCTGGGGCCGCGTCCGTGCCCTCATCAACGACCAGGGCGAGCAGATCAAGGTGGCCGGTCCCTCCATGCCGGTCCAGGTGCTCGGCCTGTCCGACGTCGCCGAGGCCGGCGACGACTTCGTGGTCGCCCGCGACGAGCGCAGCGCCGCCAAGGTGAGCGAGCAGCGCGAGCACTACCACCGCCTGGCGAACATCTCCGGCTCGGCCTCGGCCTCGGCCGGCGGCGCCAAGCTCGAGGACATCTTCTCGCAGATCCAGGCCGGCGAGGTCGCCACCCTCAACCTCATCATCAAGGCCGACGTGACCGGTTCGCTGGAGGCGGTCGTCGGGAGCCTGAAGCGCCTGGAGCGCGACGAGGTGAAGCTGTCGTTCGTCCGCAGCGGCGTGGGCGGCATCCTCAAGAGCGACATCGAGCTGGCCATGGCGTCGAACGCCACGATCATCGGCTTCAACGTGCGGCCCGAGCGCCAGGTGCGCGAGTTCGCCGACGCCGAGAAGGTCGAGATCCGGACCTACGAGGTCATCTACCACCTGCTCGAGGACATCGAGGCGGCCATGGTCGGCATGCTCGCCCCGGAGTTCGAGGAGGTCGTCACCGGCGACGCCGAGGTCCGCGAGGTCTTCTCGGTGCCCCGCGTCGGCAAGATCGCCGGCTGCTTCGTCACCAACGGCGAGATCACCCGTGGCTCCAAGGTCCGCTTCCTCCGGGAGGGCACCATCATCTGGAAGGGCGCCATCTCGTCGCTGCGGCGCTTCAAGGACGACGTGCGGGAGGTCCGCCAGGGCTTCGAGTGCGGCATCGGCCTCACCGACTTCCAGGACCTGAAGCCCGGCGACGTCATCGAGACCTACGAGGAGCGGGAGATCCCCCGCGCCTGATCGTGGCGGTGCCCGGGCTGCGGCCCAGGCACCGCGAGTTCCACGCGTGTAGTTTGCAACGCCATGGCGATGCTGCGGTTCTCGTTCGGCACCATGGGCTCGGGCAAGAGCACCCAGGCGCTGCAGATCCACCACAACCTCTCCACGCGCGGGCTGCGGGGGCTGCTGTGCACCCGGCTCGACCGTGAGGGCGCCCGGGTGTCGAGCCGCCTCGGCGTCTCGGCCGACGCGGTCGACGTCGGGCCCCGGCTCGACCTGTTCGACCTGGCCGCCGGCTACGTGTTGTGCCCTGCCAGGTTGGTGACTCGGCTTGACGGTGGGCCGCCGATGGCGGTGTGGTGGCGGTGATGGTTGTAGCGGTGGAGGAAGCGGTCAAGGGCTCGGGCTCGGGCGGCTTCTGACTTCCAGAGGCGTGCGTA
>DATAGR010000785.1:0-2574 GCA_036263575.1 Aquihabitans sp.
CGCGAGTGGAACGACCTGCACCGCCAGCTCCGCCAGGCCGCCGGCAAGCTCGGGATCAAGCTGTCGACGTCGCCGGCCGAGCCCGACCAGGTGCACCGCGCCCTCCTCGCCGGGCTGCTGTCGCACGTCGGCATGCGCGACAAGGACACCCGCGAGTTCCGCGGCGCCCGCAACGCCCGCTTCCAGCTGGCGCACGGGTCGGCGCTGGCCAAGAAGCCGCCGGCCTGGGTCGTGGCCGCCGAGCTGGTGGAGACGAACCGGCTGTGGGGGCGGACGGCGGCCGCCATCGACCCGGCGTGGGCCGAGGAGCTGGGCGCCCACCTGGTGAAGCGCTCGTACGGCGAACCGTCGTGGGACGAGCGCTCGGGACGGGCGGTCACCACCGAGCGCGTCACCCTCTACGGCCTCCCGGTGGTGACCGGCCGGACCGTGGGCTACGACCGCGTCGATCGCCACGAGGCGCGCGACCTCTTCGTCGACCACGCCCTCGTCGAGGGTCGGTGGCACGGCCGCCACCCGTTCCTCGCCGCCAACCGAGCGGTCATCGAGGAGGCGGCCGCGCTCGGCGACCGGATCCGTCGCTACGACGTGGTCGATCAGGAGGCCGTCTTCGACTTCTACGACCGGCGGGTGGGCGAGGGCGTCGTGTCGGCCCGCCACTTCGACCGGTGGTGGAAGCAGGCGCGGCGCGACGACCCCGACCTGCTGACCATGGCGCTCGCCGACCTGGTGGGCGAGGGGACCGACGTCGACCCCGCGCACTTCCCGGACAACTGGCGCCAGGGCGACCTCGACTTCGCCGTCACCTACCGCTTCGAGCCGGGCGAGCCCGGTGACGGCGTCACCGTGCACGTGCCGCTGGCGGTGCTCAACCGGGTCGAACCGGAGGGCTTCGACTGGCAGGTGCCCGGGTTCCGCGAGGAGCTGGCCGAGGCGCTGGTCCGGACGCTGCCCAAGGCCCGTCGCCGCCACCTCATGCCGCTCGCCGAACAGGCACGCGAGGCCGCCCGGCGCGTCCGCCGGGCCGGGCCCGGTCCCGACCGCCGCCTCGTCGACGTCCTCGCCGAGGTGCTGTCCGAGCTCGCCGGCGAGCGCATCGCGCCCGAGGACCTCGACGTGCGGGAGGTCCCGCCGCACCTGCGCATCACGTTCTCCGTCGAGGACGACGGCCGGGCCGTTGCGGTCGGCAAGGACCTCGACGCGGTGCGCGACCTCGTCGGCGGACGGGTACGAGCCGCCATCGCCGAGGCGACGCCGGAGATCGAGCGCACGGGCATCACCAGGTGGGACGTCGGGGACCTGCCGAGGGTCGTCACGTCCGACGCAGGGGGCCAGCGCGTGCAGGGCTACCCGGCGCTCCTGGACGACGGCGACAGCGTCGCCATCCGGGTCTTCTCACGTCCCGAGGTCGCCGAGCGGATCATGCCGGGCGGCGTGCGGCGCCTGGTCCTCCTCACCGTCCCCGTCGGCGTGCGGGGGCTCGAGCGGGCGGTCCCCGGCCCCGTGCGGCTCGGGCTGCTCGCCGTGCCCGACCTCACCATGGGCACGCTGCTCCGCGACGTCATCGTGGCCGCCGCCGACCAGGTCGTGTCCGCCCACGGCGGCGCCACATGGGAGCAGGCCGGATTCGAGCGCCTGCTCGCGGCGGCGCGCGCCGAGCTGCGCCCGGCCGCCGAGGCCGCCCTCCGGGGTGCGGGCGACGTGGTGGTGGCCGCGGCGGCGGTGGAGGCGGCCCTCGACCGCCTGGTGGCGCCGGCGCTGCAGCCATCGGTCGACGACGCCCGTGCCCAGCTGCGCCGGCTCGTGCGCCCGGGCTTCGTGACCGCGTCGGGCACCCGCCGCCTAGCCGACGTGGTGCGCTACGTGCGGGGCATCGAGCGGCGCCTCGAGAAGGTGGCCGAGGACCCGGTCCGCGACCAGCAGCGCCTGCGGGAGGTGCGGGCGGTGGAGCTCGACTACCAGAAGCTCCTCGCCGCGCTGCGGCCCAGCCAGGTGACGCCCCGCGTGATCGAGGCGGGCTGGATGGTCGAGGAGCTGCGCATGAGCACCTTCGCCCAGGCCCTCGGGACCAAGGGGCAGGTGAGCGCCAAGCGGATCACCCGCGAGCTGGATCGGCTCTTCGCCGGCGACCTCGACTGACGGTGACCCGCCTCGCCGGCAGGGGGCCGTACACTCCGGGCCCCTGAGCACCCGCGCGGGAGCGGGTGACGGAGGTGGGAGACCGGTGGCCGACACGGAGTGCGATCGCTGCGGAGCCATGCTGCCGCTGCCCGATTCGACGGGCTACTCGACGTGCCTCTCGTGCGGCTCGGCCACGCGGCTGGAGGTGCGGGACCACGCCGCCGACACGGCGTCGCGCCGCCGCGCCGAGGAGGCCGAGGACGCTCGGCGGGCCGGCGAGACGTGGGTGCCGCCCGCCACCGCACGCGGGCTCCCGCCGGACCCGGACGACGCCACCACCGTCAGCACGTGGTCGTCCTCGGGCAGCCAGACGACGACCACCGACACCTCCAAGGTCACGACCGTCCGCTCGGAGAAGCGGGGGTGCGGCTTCGGCCTCGGCGCGGTGATCGG
>DATAGR010000786.1:0-4415 GCA_036263575.1 Aquihabitans sp.
TGGCCCGCATCTTGGCGTGGATGAAGTACTGGTTGATCGCCGTGAGCTCGGCGGTCAGCACGTCGTTGAGGAGCTCGATGATCTCGGGATCACCCTGCATGGGTCCTCCAGGCTCGGGGGCGGCTGCGGGCCACCGTAGCCAGCAGGGGGCGGGGCGACGGACCGGTCAGGCAGCGACCGACGAGCGGACCGACACGGCGGCCTCGAGGGCGGCGCCCTCGCGCACCAGCGCCTCGACCAGCGGGCGGCAGCCGCCGCACCGGGTGCCCGCCAGGCAGCGCGCCGCGATGTCGTCCGCATCGAGCGCCCCGGCCCGGATCTGCGCCCGGATCTCGCGATCGCTCACGACGTTGCAATGACAGACGACCATCGGTCGGTAAGTCTGCCTAACAGTCGTGCTGCTGTCAACGCCGGGCGCCCGCCCGCAGCGCCGGCGGCCGGGGGTACGGTCCCCGCACCGACAGCACGAAGGGGGCAGCGATGCCGCAGCAGGTCCGGGCCGTGGTGGCCAGAGCCAAGGGCGAACCGGTCTCGGTCGAGGTCATCGAGGTCCCCGACCCGGGGCCCGGCGAGGTGTTGGTAGCCGTCCAGGCCTGCGGGGTGTGCCACACGGACCTGCACTACCGGGAGGGCGCCATCAACGACGACTTCCCGTTCCTGCTCGGCCACGAGGCGGCCGGCGTGGTCGAGGCCGTCGGCCCCGACGTCACCGAGGCCGCCCCGGGCGACTTCGTGATCCTGAACTGGCGCGCCGTCTGCGGCGAGTGCCGGTCGTGCCGGCGGGGGCGGCCCCAGTACTGCTTCGCCACCCACAACGCGACCCAGAAGATGACGCTCGACGGCCAGGCGCTCTCGCCGGCGCTGGGCATCGGCGCCTTCGCCGAGAAGACGCTGGTGGCCGCCGGGCAGGCCACCAAGGTCGACCCCGCCGCCCGTCCGGAGGCGGCCGGGCTGCTCGGCTGCGGCGTGATGGCCGGCATCGGCGCCGCGATCTACACGGGCGAGGTCGGCCGGGGCGACTCGGTCGCCGTCTTCGGGTGCGGCGGGGTGGGCGACGCCGCCATCATGGGCGCCCGCCTCGCCGGCGCCGCCAAGGCCATCGCCGTCGACCTCGACGCCGCCAAGCTCGAGCTGGCCGAGCGCTTCGGCGCCACCCACACCGTGCTGGCCTCGGAGGTCGACCCCGTCGAGGCCATCCAGGCCCTCACCGACGGCAACGGCGCCGACGTCTGCATCGAGGCGGTCGGCAACCCGAAGGTCCTCGAGCAGGCCTTCTACGCCCGCGACCTCGCCGGCACCGTCGTGCAGGTCGGGGTGCCGGACCCCGAGATGCGCATCGAGCTGCCGATGATCGACTTCTTCGGGCGGGGCGGTCGGCTCAAGCCGTCCTGGTACGGCGACTGCCTGCCGAGCCGGGACTTCCCGATGCTCATCGACCTGTACCTGCAGGGCCGCCTCGACCTCGACCGCTTCGTGTCCGAGACGATCGCCCTCGACGACGTGGAGGCTGCGTTCCACCGCATGGAGCGGGGCGAGGTGCTGCGGTCGGTCGTGGTCATCGACCAGGACGGGGCGGCCTGATGGCGGCCCGGGTCGAGCGCGTGGTCACCAGCGGCACGTTCTCGCTCGACGGCGAGGACCACCAGGTCGACAACAACATCTGGTTGGTCGGCGACGACCGGGAGGTGCTGGTGGTCGATGCCGCCCACGACCACGGGCCCATCGTCGAGGCGGTGGGGGACCGGCGCGTCGTGGCGGTGGTGTGCACCCACGGCCACAACGACCACATCAACGTGGCCGTCGCGCTCGCCGACGCCGTCGGGGCGCCGATCCTCCTCCACCCCCACGACACGATGCTGTGGGAGGTGGTCAACCCGGATCGGCCGGCCGACGGGGCGCTGGCCGACGGGCAGGAGCTGCAGGTGGCCGGGGCCACGTTGCAGGTGCGCCACACGCCGGGTCACAGCCCCGGCGGGTGCTGCCTGCTCGACCCCGCCGGCGGGGTGCTGTTCTCCGGCGACACGCTGTTCAACGGCGGGCCCGGCGCGACCGGCCGCTCGTTCTCCGACCGCTCGGTCATCCTGCGCAGCATCGCCGACCGCCTCCTCGACCTCCCGCCCGAGACTGTGGTGCACACCGGCCACGGCGACGACACGACCATCGGCGCCGAGGCCCCCGGCGTGCTCGCCGCGCTGGCCGACGAGGGCTGACGACGCCGTCGGGGCGGCGACCGCGGCGACGAGCCGCCGGGCGACGGCCGGGCGGTCAGTCCCCGGTCGCCTGCGAGCGGGCCCAGCGGTAGTCGGCCTTGCCGGCGGGGGAGCGCACCAGCGCGCCGCGGTAGACGAACGCCTTCGGCAGCTTGTACCGGGCGACGTGGCGCTCGGCCTCGGCCAGCAGCTCGTCGTCGGTGGCGGTCTTTCCCTCGGCCAGCTGCACCACGGCGACGACCTCCGAGCCCCACCGCTCGCTCGGGCGCCCCACGACGATGACGTCGTAGACCGACGGGTGGTGCGCCAGCGCCTGCTCGACCTCCTCGGCGAAGATCTTCTCGCCGCCTGAGTTGATCGTCACCGAGTCCCGGCCGAGCAGCTCGATGGCGCCGTCGGCCAGCCAGTTGGCCCGATCGCCGGGGACGGCGAAGCGGGTGCCGCCGATGACCGGGAAGGTGGCCTCGGTCTTGGCCGCGTCGCCGAGGTAGCCGAGGGGGACGTGGCCGCGCTGGGCGAGCCACCCCGTCTCCTCGCTGCCCGGCTCGAGCTCGCACGACAGGTCGGCGCTCACCACCGACGTCTCCGGGCCGGGCGTGAACGTCCCCGTCGAGGTCGCGCCCTTGGAGGAGGCGTGGCCCATCTGGGCCCCCGTCTCCGAGGACCCGACGGCGTCGAGGACGACGGCGTGGGGCACCATCTCGAGGAACCGCTCCTTGAGGCTGGCGTTCAACGCCGCCCCACCGCTCACGAAGGCGAGCAGGCCGGAGAGGTCGTAGCTGCCCCGCTCGAGCTCGTCGATGAGCGGTCGCCCCATGGCGTCACCCACGATCTGGACGGTCAGCACCTTCTCGCGCTCCACCGTCGTCCAGACGTCGGCCGGGTCGAGGCCCGTCGGGTTCGACGGGAACACCACGGTGTTGCCGCCGGTGAAGGCGGTGAAGCTGGCCCACTGCGCGGCGCCGTGCATCAGCGGGGCGACCGACATCATGCGGGCGCCGCCGTTCACGGAGGCCTCGACGATGGCCTCGAGCGACGGGAAGGCCTCGGCCTGGCCGAAGGGCCGGCCGCCCATGGCGCCGATGAAGATGTCGTGCTGGCGCCACAGCACGCCCTTCGGCATGCCCGTCGTGCCGCCGGTGTAGAGGATGTAGAGGTCGTCCGGCGAGGGCTCGACCGGGAGGGGGTCGGTGCTGCCCTCGACGAGGAGGTCGTCGTAGCGCACGGCGCCGGGCAGGAGGTCGTTGCCGGAGTCGTCGGGGACCTGGGCCAGCAGGGCGATGTCGGGCAGGTCGGGCAGCACCTCGGCCAGCGTCGGCGCGAAGGCGTCGTGGTACACGACGGCACGGGTGCCGGCGTTGTCGAGCAGGTACCGAAGCTCCTCGGCGACGTAGCGGTAGTTCACGTTGAACGGCGCCACCCGGGCCTTGAACGAGCCGAGCATGGCCTCCAGGTACTCCGGGCCGTTGTGGAGGTAGATGGCCAGGTGGTCCTGGCCGGACTCGTGGCCGGCGAGCTGGTCGCGCTCGCGGTGCGCCCCGAGCCCCCGTGCCGCGAGGGCGTGCGCGAGGCGGCGCGTGCGGTCCGTCAGCTCTCGGTAGGTGCGATGGCCGCCCGGCGCGATGACGGCGGGCCGATCCGGGTTGGCGGCGGCGACCGCCTCGTGCACCTGGGCCAGGTTGTACGGCATGCGGGGCTCCTCGAGATCTGACTGGTCGTCAGGACGATAGTGGGCGGCCGGATCCCGTCGACCGGGGGGCGGCGCCCTACAGTTCCGCCGGGAGGGGACGCCTGGGGAGGGCGTCGCCCGAGGAGGGTGGGTGCGGTGAACGTCGCTGATCTGGCGAAGGACCTCGAGGTCGCGCCGTCGACCGTGCTGGAGGGCTGCCAGCGCCTGGGCATCGCCGCCGGCTGGGCCGGCGCGGAGCTGACGGCGAGCGAGCAGGCGACCCTGCGCGCCGCCCTGGCGTCCGAGGCCCCCGCCGCCGGCGTGCCGTCCCGGTGGGCGCACCAGGCCGAGGGCGCCCCGGCCGACGGGCATGGCCCCGTCACGCTGACCGGCGCCGACCTGGCGGCGGCCACGTCCGGCGTCGACCTCGGGCTCGGCGCCGGCACGGGGGGCGGGGACACGGCCGTCCTGGACGGCGTGGCGCCCACGGGCGTGGTCGACGCGATCGACGCGGGCGACGGCCTGGCGCCGGGCCG
>DATAGR010000787.1:0-3203 GCA_036263575.1 Aquihabitans sp.
CGAACTCGGCGTGGTCGCTGCGCCCCTGGCCGAAGACGAGGCTGAGCGGGCGGGTGTCGAGCGTGCTCGCCGTGGAGGCTGCGGCCAGTGCCTGCTGCAGGGTCGGTCCGCCGGTCTCGGAACCGATGGCGAAGGTCGTGTTCCGGATGCTCGGGCGCAGGTTCGCACCCTGGATGTCGAGGTTGACGTAGGCAACGGTCGCCGAGAGCGGCACCAGGGGGTTGGCCACGTAGTGCCGGGACCCCACCCGCCCCTCTTCCTCCGCGTCCCAGAAGGCGAGGATGACCGAGCGGCGCTGGCGCACCGGCGCATCGGCCAGTCGACGCCCGACCTCGAGCACCGCGGCCACGCCGGTGGCGTTGTCGGTCGCGCCGTTGCAGATCAGGTCGCCGGGCTCAACCGAGCGGCACTCGTCGGGCTGGCCGTCGTAGTGGGCGCCGACGATGACGTACTCGTGGGCCAGGTCGGTGCCCGGGACCACGCCGAGCACGTTGGCACCGGTGCCGAAGGTCTGGACGTAGGCGCCCCGCCCCGTCGCCGCCCGGTTCGGGCCCGGACCCCACCCCTGCAGGCGGTCGATGAGGTGATCCTGGGCTTGGACCGAGCCGGCCGTGCCGTTCTGGCGGCCAGCCAGGCCATCGCCGCTCAGGTACGAGACGTCGGCCCAGAGGCACCCGGCGAGGAGGACGACGGCGACGACGCCGACCGCTCCTGGTAGCGCCGCCCTCAGGGTTCGACCCACGACCTACCGCCTCTCGCCGTCTCGGCTGCACGATAACGCCTCGGGCGGATCACGTGCCTCAGGGCTTGGCTCGCCGCCGCCTTGCCGGGCCGCAGGTCGCAGGGCAAAAATCACGAATCGGTGCGGAGAGCCGCGGAATGTGTCAGCCTCGCGTCGCTGCGGCGCGCTGGGGGGCTCGCCGAGTGGCAGTGGACCCTGGGGGGATCTGATGAAGCGACGTTGCGTCGTCCTGTCCGTGTTCGCGTTGCTGGCGTTGTCCGCCTGTGATGTGGTGGCCGAGGACATGGTGCTCACACCGCGTGACGGTGACATCGTGGACACCTCGACGGTCGTCGTGACCGGCCAGATCCCGGCCAAGGCCCAGCCGGGCGGCACCATCGCCGTCAACGGGGTGGCGGGCACCTTCACCGGTCCACGGACGTGGCAGGCGACGATCCCGATGTCGCCGGTCGGCTACGTGACCGTCGTGAAGGTGACCTACACCGAGGCGGGCGGCGTCAAGTACCACCAGGAGTCGGCGGTCGTGAACGGCCCGAAGGTCGACGACGGCGAGTACTCGCCCGACGGCGTCGGGATGCGGTTCACCAACGAGGGGCTGAGGGACCTCGGCCCGATCGTCAACAAGCTCGCCGGGGGCTCGTTCGACATCAGCGGCCTGATCCTCGCCCAGGACCCGCTCGTGCCCTCGAGCGACGTCGGCCTCGGCCACTCGATCTCCGGCAAGGCCTACGAGGCCGGCGCCGAGAGCGTCACCGTCGGCGCCGCCAGCACGGCCGGCGGGCTCAAGACCCCGATCACCGTCCAGAACCTCTACCTCGGGCTGGACCTGCAGCTGCGCGGTCCGATCCTCAACGGTCCGTGCAAGCTCGAGGTGCGGGTGCCGACCACCTCGATCGACGCAACCCTCGACTTCAAGCCCGCGGCGGACCCGACGAAGCTCGACGTCAACCTGGTGGGCACGCCCACGGTGAGCCTCGCCGGCGTGCGGTACGAGTTCATCTCCGGCATCTGCGATCCGAGCACGTTCGTCATCGGGAGCATCATCAACAGCGTCGCCGGCGGCTCGGTCGAGTCATCCATCCGCAACGGGTTCGCCAGCCAGCTCGGCGACCCCGACGGCACCGGCCCAGCGGACTCGCCGATCGCCGACGCGATCGAGACGGCCCTCGCCGAGGTGTCGATCGCCGGACCGGTCGGCGCAGCGCTGAAGGCCAACCTCGACGCGCCGTTCACCCAGGTCTCGGAGACGGCGTCCGCCATCGAGTTCCGCTCCAAGGCCGACTTCTTCTCGACGTTCGGCACCGGTCCGTCGGACTGCGTCAAGCTCCCGAACGCGCCGGACTACACCTCGAGCTTCGACGTCCCGGGCGCCACGCCGACCCTCGGCGGCACGAGCCCCAGCGGACACCCCTACGGGTTGGGCCTGGTCATCTCGTCGTCAGCCTTCAACCAGCTGCTGTCGGCCATGACCGAGTGCGGCATGCTCACGAAGGACCTGACCGAGATCAGCGGCCAGAAGATCACGCCGGCGTTCCTGTCGTTGCTGGTACCGCAGTTCTCCACGCTGCCGGCCGACGCCCAGGTGTTCGTGCGCATCGATGCCACCGCAGCGCCCTTCATCACCGACGCCGCCTCCGGCCCCGCGGGGTCCATGGCGGAGCTGCGGATGGCCAACCTCCACATCGACTTCCTCCGTCGGCAGACGGTCGGCGGCGTGCCGACCGAGTCCAAGCTCCTCGGCCTCGCCGTCAACGCCCCACTGGGGTTGACCATGGCCTACGACCCAGCGGCCGGCACGCTGGCGCCCACCATCACCGCGCCAGCAGCGTCGCAGGTCAGCACGCGGGTCTACTTCAACGGCCTGTCGACCAACCCGACCACCACCGCCTCGGTGTTCTCGGCGCTGTTCCCCAGCATGGTCGGCGGCTTGGCGGACACCTTCCAGGCCTTCCCGCTGCCGGCCTTCCTCGGGCTGAAGCTCTCGGTGGCCGAGGTCGTCCGCCAGGGCAACTCGTTCGTCCTCTACTCGAACCTGGACCCGCAGCGCGAGACCCGGATCGAGAACGTGCAGCTCACGGACCTCAGCACCGGTGACCGGGCCGACGACGCCACCATCACCGACTCGCAGGAGTGGCGTCACCGCATCCGCAAGAAGGTCAGCTCGAACCAGATCAACGTCGACTTCAAGGCGCTGATCGGCGCCGACGCGTCGACCTTCGCCGATGACGAGCAGATCAACGCCCACGCCGGCTACCGCCTCACGTTCAACGTCGTGCCTGAGAACGGTCAGACGTGGCGCCTCGACCTGGCGCAACTGGTCAACGGTGCCCACACGGTCCTCCAAGAGGACGCCGGCAGCGGTGCGACATCGATCAGCCCCATCTCCGGGCGGGCTCGCGTCGGCCCCAACGCCTGGCAGCCCTTCAACATCAACCCGTCGTCGGCCGGAGCCAACAACTCG